>CAXGAP010000022.1:0-20884 GCA_964008075.1 uncultured Flavobacteriaceae bacterium | reverse complement strand
AATTTATAAGATCATTACTTGAAACATGTCCCCAAGTCCAACCATACGATTCTCCACCAAAACGCTTGTATAAATACATTAAATGATAGCGACCATTTTTAAAAAAAGCACCATTTGGATCAAAAGGAATCTTATTTTGGGTTTTACTTGTACTTATGCCTTCTGGAATACAAAAATGATATGCAGGTCGATAGGGGTCTTTTAGAAGTTTCTCCCTGTAAAGTTTAAATGATAATATTGATTCTTTTGTAATTTCTTTGTCAGAATTAAAATCTACATTAATTCTGTCTTTTTGGGATTTTAATTCCAACGGGATTATTATAAATCCAATTAATAAAAATTTATATATCGTTATGAAAGAGTCCACTTTATAAAGTAATAGTTTCTTCATCTTATTTTTTTAAGGTGAACCAATTCCTGTGAATCAATTCTCTGATTGCGTGACCTAGGTAGGATCCGAATTCCCAACCCTTAGAGCCGAAATCTGATATTCTGTCCAGTTGAACTACTGGGACTTTGCAAATGCGAATGTACTAACTTTCACAACAATAGCCCTACTGTTATCCTAGACGTTTTTTTACAATCTCAGAGATAAGTTTCCCGTCTGCTTGACCAGCCAATTGTTTATTCGCCATACCCATGACTCTACCCATGTCTTTCATCGTTGTAGCACCAACTGTCGCAATGACCTCATCAATTACTTTTTCTACTGCTAGCGAAGACAACTGCTCAGGTAAAAACTGACTGATGACTTCTATTTGAGCTTCTTCTACCTCTGCCAAATCATCGCGCCCCTGCTCCCTAAAAATTGATGCGCTCTCTTTGCGCTGCTTGACCAGTTTCTGCAACAATTTGGTGATTTCACTGTTATCAGGAGTCTCTTTTGCACCTGACTGTGTTTGCAATAACAATATCGCTGATTTGATTGCTCGAAGCGACTCTAAAGCAACAGTGTTTTTTTCACGCATTGCTTCTTTGAGTTTGGTGTTTAATCCATCTTGAAAGCTCATAATTAATCTACATTATCGTGTAAAAAAGAGTTGTTTGTTCGAATTCGTGTTTCATTACTCGAATCGGTTTCAACTGACAATCGAGATAGACTATTATCGTTGTTCATATCAACTTGTGCTCTTTTATAAGCTGGTTCGTTTTCAAGCTCATCAATTCGATTTTTTGTGAATTTATAATTGAATGATTTTAGCCTCTTTCGCCTTTCTTCTGCACGTTGTGCAAGACCCTGCGTAATGGTGCTATTCATTGGTGTCAACTCCTCTTCTTTTTTCTCTTCAACCAAAGGTTCTGATGCTACTTCTTCTTTAGGAGTTGGCGTAAGCGTCGTTTCTGCTACTTTCTTTTCAGATGCTGGCTCAATATAATCCTCAAGGTTATATTTTTTGACTTTAGACGTTGTGCTTTCCACATCGTTTTGAACAGTAGTTGAGACAGGCTGACTTTCTTTTGCAACTTTCGTTTTTGGTTCTTCTTCCAAGTGAAAAAGTACAGAAACCTCATTTTCTGCTGGCTCCTCTGTTTCGTTCGTCTCCTCAATAGGTAGATCAAGTGGGCTAAGCTCTGCCTCAACAACCTCATGGTCTATGACATCCATTTCATTGACTTGACTTGGTAATTCATGAATAATAAACTCTTGTTCCTCTTGAATTGGCTCATGTATCGGCTCTGGAATTTCTTCATATTGAACCTCTATCGATCGAATAACATCTGTGGTTTTCACAAGCTCGTCCTCTTGGGTTTTGTCTTCTTTTGTTTGCGTGATTCCCGAAAACAAATTAGCCTCGTCTGTGTCACCCTCAAGCTTGTGCACTACTGTTTGTTCGTCGCTCAGCGTATGAATAATTTTCTTGGGATCAGCATGTATAATCTCGTCCTGCTGTTCGATATCAAACCCTGTTGCAATTACAGTTACCGAAATATCCTCATCCAATGATGCATCCTCTCCTATTCCCATAATGATGTTTGCACCATGACCAGCCTCACGCTGTATATGTTCGTTTATGATGGCTATTTCGTCGATGGTTACTTCATCACGACCAGAAACAACGAGGAGTAGGACATTGTTTGCCCCAATGATTTTATTGTCATTCAGCAGTGGTGAATCGAGGGCTTTGGCTACTGCCTCCTCACCACGATTAGGTCCTGTTGCAGTTGCAGACCCCATGATTGCTGTTCCACTGTCAGCCAACACTGTTTTGGCATCTCTAAGGTCTATGTTTTGGGTGTAGTGATGGGTGATTACTTCAGCAATTCCTCGTGAGGCGTTTGCAAGTACCTCATCTGCTTTTGCGAATCCTTGCTTAAACCCAAGATCGCCATACACCTCTCGAAGCTTGTTGTTGTTGATCACAATAATTGAATCGACAAACTTTCTGAGCTTTTCCAACCCAACCTCAGCTTGATCGTTGCGTGTCTTCCCTTCAAATTGGAAAGGCATAGTAACGATTCCAACAGTCAGGATTCCCATGTCACGGGCCATTTTTGCGATGACTGGCGCTGCACCTGTGCCAGTTCCGCCTCCCATTCCAGCAGTGATAAAAATCATTTTGGTGTTGGTCGCAAGCATGCGAGAAAGCTCATCTACACTTTCAATTGCAGATCGCTCTCCTATCTCTGGATTCGCACCAGCTCCCAACCCCTCGGTAAGTGATACTCCGAGTTGAATTTTGTTGGGAACAGGGCTATTTTGTAAGGCTTGAGCATCTGTGTTACAAGCGACAAAATCAACCCCTTTGATACCTAAATGATACATGTAATTTACCGCATTGCTACCACCTCCACCGACGCCAATGACCTTGATGACGTTGCTTTGGTTTTTTGGTAAATCAAAATCTATTTTCTGATAATCTAATTCCATTGGTGCTTATTTATTCTGCGTTATCTAAAAATTCTCGAATTCCTTCCGTAAAGCGATCAAAAATTGACCTCCTCTTTTTAACTTCATGATGTTCTGAAGCATCGCCAGTTGATGACTTATCACCATCATCTGTTTCATCTTCTATTTCCTCAAATGCACTCATTTGCTCTACTGCCTTCATCACCAGCCCAACAGCTGTTGAGAACATTGGACTAGCAGTAGATTCTGCATGCTCATCCCCTGCTAAATGCTCGTTTGGAAACCCTATCCGAGTATCCATTCCTGTGATGTATTCAACGAGTTGTTTGAGGTGCTTCAGCTGACTGCCACCTCCTGTTAAAACAATACCAGCAATCAATTTTTTCTTTTGCTCCTCATGACCATAGTTTTTTATTTCTGCATAAACACTTTCGATAATTTCTGTCACTCGAGCATGAATGATTTTGGAAAGGTTTTTTAATGTAATTTCTTTTGGATCACGACCACGAAGCCCCGGAATGGCAACAATTTCATTGTCTTTATTCTCCCCTGGCCATGCAGAACCAAATTTTGTTTTCAAAAGCTCTGCTTGTTTTTCAATAATGGAGCAGCCCTCTTTGATGTCTTCAGTGATGATGTTTCCACCAAAAGGAATAACTGAGGTATGACGAATAATACCATCCTTAAAAATAGCAAGATCTGTTGTTCCACCACCAATATCAATAAGTGCAACCCCTGCCTCTTTTTCCTCTTTACTCAACACTGCAGATGATGACGCTAAGGGCTCTAACGTAATCCCACCAAATTCTAAGCCGGCAGATTTTACGCACCTAGCAATGTTTCGAATCGATGACATTTGACCGACAACAACATGGAAATTGGCCTCTAATCGTGCACCATACATCCCAATTGGTTCTTTAATTTCTGATTGGCCATCGACCTTGAACTCTTGTGGGAGAACATGGATAATTTCTTCTCCAGGAAGCATCACAAGTTTATACACCTGATTGATAAGTTCCTCTACATCAGACTCTTGAATGACCTCTTCTGGGTTTGGTCTTGTGATATAATCACTGTGCTGAAGGCTTCGTATGTGTTGCCCAGCGATACCAACAACCACCTCGCTGATGGTTTCACCAGATGCTGTTTCAGCCTCTTGAACAGCAGCCTGAATCGATTGAATCGTTTGGGTAATATTGTTCACTACACCTCTATGAACTCCTAAGCTTTCGGATTTACCAGCGCCAATGATTTTGAGCTTTCCATACTCATTTTTACGCCCAAGCATGGCTACAATCTTTGTTGTTCCAATGTCGAGTCCAACTCCTTTATTTTCTCGCTTCATAACGTGTTTCTTTTACAAATGATTTGGTCACTATAATCCAACGCAACTTCGCTATAATCGTCAATGATCCCTTGATCTAAAGCAGCTGCATAAAAAGCTTTATATTTTTTAAATTTTGTTTGAATATCATCGACTGATTTGATCTTCAGTCGATAATCATGGTCGGCTATGTTCATATAGACCTGATCTCCAAAATCCTTAATATCAACAATATGCGATGCAAGAAAATTGTCGTTTGCAATGGCAATAGACAGGGAAGATAGGGCTTGATATCGATCGATATCGGGAGTATTGGTGATAATCGGAACCTCAAAATCATGAGTAGGCGAAAGAGGAATCACACTGCCCTCGGAGTCGAGATAAAATTCTGCTTCCCCTTGTACACGTACCACAGGAATCTTTGGAAAAACCTTTATATGAAGAGTATCATCCAATGTTAAAAATACCTCTGTTTTTTTGATTAAATTGTTTTGAGCAAGTCGCAACTCAAGACGCTTTAAATTTATTTCAGATTTTCGTTTGCTTGTTGAATCTTTAAAAACAAGTGTCAACATTTTATCAACCGAATCTTTTGATATCATCTGTGGGTATTGATTATTCATATGAACAATAAATCCCTGTACTGGTCTTGCTGCATTTCTGTAGGAAGACAGCACAATAGCTCCAATTGATAGGATGACCCAAAAAGAAAATATCAATCTTCTAACCAACATATGATTTTCGTTTTAGATGTTCCACAATTGGTTGAACCTCGTCTGCAATATCCCCTGCACCCATAAACACAACCACGTCGGCACAAGCATCAACCACTTTTTCGAGCAATTGGTTTTTTGATACAATTTCTGCAGACCCACGCATGCTGTCTCGAATCGATTGGCTTGTAACACCAGGAATTGGTAACTCACGTGCTGGGTAGATATCGAGGAGTAAGGTGTGATCGAACTGTGATAGGCTTTCTGCAAATCCATCACAAAAGTCTCGCGTCCTCGAAAATAAATGAGGCTGAAAAACAGCTATTGTTTTTTTAGATGAGGGGTAAAACTCTTGAACCGATTGTGCCATTTGATCGATCTCAGTTGGGTGATGGGCGTAGTCGTCTATCAGTACACAAGGTTTCTTCATTCGGATGCTGAATCGTCTATCAACCCCTTTAAAACTTTGCAATGCTTTTGCAATTGAATTCGGATCGCATCCAACAGACAATGCCATTGCTATAGCCACTGTTGCATTCATCAAATTATGCGCACCAGGAAGGCCGAACTGAAGGTTGCGCAAAATTTGATCTGTACTGTAAAAATCAAAAATATAATGGCCATTTTCGGTTTTGATGTTTTGCACACGAACATCGGATTTTGAAGCTGTGCCAAAGGATAAGCCAGAAACCTCAAGACCATCTTTTATCCAACGATCATTTGGGTTGGAAACAAGTGATGCGAAGGCTTTATAACTTTCTTCTAATTTTTTTCCATTTTGATAGACATCCAAATGATCTGCATCCATCGAAGTAATACATAGTAGATCGGGGTGAAGTTTAAGAAAAGAGCGATCAAATTCATCTGCCTCCACTACCATATGCTCTGTTCCATCGCTAATAAAATTCGATCCAAAATTGGTTGATATCCCACCTAAAAAGGCAGTGATCTTTTTACCACTTTCTCGCAATAAATGTGCAAGAATTGAAGAGGTTGTTGTTTTTCCATGCGTTCCACCAACAGCTAAACAGTGTATTTCTTTGCTCAACTCGCCAAGTACTTCAGAGCGCTTAAAAATGTCAAAGCCAGTTGATTTGAAAAATCCAAACTGGGGGGAGTCTTTAGGCATTGCAGGGGTGTAGACTACAGTTGTTTTGCTTTTGTCGGTACATGCTTCTGGAATGCTCTCAACACTGTCGTGGTGATGCACTGTTGCTCCGATTTGACTTAGCTTATCAGTGATTTCCGATGCAATTCGATCATACCCAAACACGTCGTGACCTTGCTGAACGAAATACTGCGCTAGGGCTGACATTCCAATCCCTCCAATACCCAAGAAACAAACTTGCTGTTTAATCATTGACTAGGGCATTAATTTGTTCGACTATCGATTTGGTCGCATTTGGCTTTGCCAATTTTTTGATTTTTTTACCCAGCTTTGTACGCAACTCAACGTCAGTCAGAAGTGCATCTGTCTCATATTGAAATCTATGCTCCAATTCCTTTTCCTCTATAACCACTGCTGCTTCTTCATTGGCAATTGCGATCGCGTTTTTGTACTGGTGATTTTCTGCAACATTGGGCGATGGAATAAACAAAACTGCCTTACCCACTTGACATAGTTCTGAAACAGCAAGAGCTCCTGCTCGAGAAATAATAACATCAGCAGCTGCATAGGCTGTTGTCATATCACCAATAAACGCAGTGATATGAATATTATTTTTTTGCAATGGCAAATATTCTTTTTTGTAAAGTGAACCACATTGCCATATGATTTGAACGCCCATTTGAGTGATTCTGTTGCAGTGATCAGCCATGAGCTCATTCATTCGTTTTGACCCAAGACTACCCCCAACAACGAGTAAGGTTGTTTTTGATTGTGCAAGCTTCATCTTTTTTCTTGCCTCTTTGGTACTGATAGTAAAAGGAATCAACTCTGCTCGTAAAGGGTTTCCTGTTATATGTGTTTTGTGCTTTGGAAAAAACGAAGCTGCCTCTTTATGTGCAATGCAAATGCGATGTACATGCTTGCCCAGCAATCGGTTGGTGATCCCAGGAAGAGCATTTTGCTCTTGTATCAGAGAAGGGATGTTCATTCGTGTTGCCATATACAACAATGGTCCACTGGCAAATCCCCCAGTGCCAATCACTATTTGAGGCTTGAATTTCTTTAAAATAAAATACGAACTACATAAACTCACAATGAGCTTAAAAGGAAACATCAAATTTCGAATCGACAGTTTGCGCTGAAATCCTGAAATCCACAGCCCTTGAATCGGAAACCCTGCTTCGGGAACTTGCTTCATTTCCATTCGTCGATTGGCTCCAACAAACAATATATCAGCATGTGCCTTTTCGCTTTTCAGGGCGTTGGCAATGGCTAGGGCTGGGAAGATATGACCCCCTGTTCCTCCACCAGACAATATGGTTTTAAACTGCTTCACTTAATATTGCTAAAGGGTTTTTTTCGTCGTTTTCAGCCATGCGGCCTGCAGTTACACTTTGAACAATGCCAAGTGCAAGAAATGTCATCCATATAGAAGTTCCACCACTACTGATCAGTGGCAGGGGCTGTCCTGTAACAGGAAAAACCGAAACAGCTACACCCATGTTCACCAATGATTGTATAATGATGGGAAGACCTACGCCAATGATGAGCAGTTGCCCAAAGAAGTCGTTTGCTTTATACACACACATAAATATTCGGAACAAAAGCAAGAGGTATAAAAACAATAAACTCAAGCCCCCAGCACTGCCATATTCCTCAGTGATGATGGCATAGATAAAATCTGAGGTGCTTTGGGGCAATAAATTTTTCATTACACTTTTGCCAGCACCTTTGCCAACCACCCCACCTGTTGCAATTGCAATTTTTGCTCGCTCAACTTGATAATTTGTGTTTGCATCTCCCTTTCCTGTAAAGCTGTCGATGCGACTGATCCAAGTGTCAATACGATTTGGAAAAGCATCTGGATAAGCCTTAGCTGTCATGATAAACAAGCTGAGAAAAAGCGTCGCTATACCCAACATCAACAGTAAATATTTTTTGGGATAGCCACCAATAAAAGCTAAGACAAATACCAAAACACCTATCAGTGCTGCTGTAGATAAATTTGCAGGTAAAATCGTGGCGATGACCAACATGACTGGTAACCATAGTACAAGTAAACTTCGCCAAAAATTGATATTTTTGTCTTTGTTGACAGACAAGTATCTAGCCACATAAACCATCAACACAACCGACGCAAGAGTTGACGTTTGAAAAGATAAGCCAAGAATGGGGATTTTGATCCAGCGACTTGCGTTTGCCCCCTCAATCAGGTTTCCTTGTAGAGCAGTATAAATCAATAATAGCCAAACAATAGGCAGCGTGATGACAGACAAACCACTAAAGTATTTGAATGGGATGCGATGGACAGCATACATGATACTGATCCCAATCAAAACAATGGCAACGTGTTTGATCAAATGACCAGTAACAGACCCAATCCCTAAAACATACACCAGATTAGAGCTTGCACTATACACTGGTAGAAACGAAAAAACCGACAACAGAGCTACAATAGCCCAAATTGCTCGATCTCCGTGAATATGTTTTGTGATGAATCGCATAAATTATAGTTGACGAACAAGTTGTTTAAATTGATTGCCGCGATCTTCATAGTCCTCAAAAAGGTCAAAGCTTGCACAAGCAGGCGACAATAACACTGTATCTCCTTTTTTTGCCAAATCATATGACGCCTGAACCGCCTCAAACATCGACCCTGCCTCAACCAAAAGATTTACCACTGGCGAGAAGCAATCGATGATTTTTTCGTTGTTGAGCCCCAAGCATATAATCGCTTTTACATTTTTGCGAACCAAAGGCAATAACTTTGTATAGTCATTTCCTTTGTCAACGCCTCCAACAATCCAAATCGTCGGACGCGTCATGCTTTCAAGAGCGTAATATGTTGCGTTTACATTTGTTGCTTTAGAGTCATTTATATAATCTACTTTCAAGATGCTCAATACCTTTTCCAGTCGGTGAGGAGCCCCTTTAAAAGTTTGCAAACTCTCCCTGATTGTTTGTTTGCGAATATTGACCAATTGTGCAATGGTCGCTGCAGCCATTGCATTTTTGGAATTGTGAATACCCTCCAACGAGGGGTTGTCAATTCGTATCATATCAATTGAATTAAATCGTTTGTCCTTTATTTTTTTATCTGTATAGGGTATGCGTTGCGATTTGGGCTTGTGTCGTTCGAGAGCCGACTTGATTTCATCATCTGTGTCATCATGTATGAAATAGTCCTCCTCTGTTTGGTTTTTTAGCATGCAAAACTTCGCATCTACATAGCGATCAAAACTGTTGTTGTATCGATCCAAATGGTCTGGCGTAAGACTTGTCATCACTGCATAGCGTGGGTGAAAGGATAGGATATCCTCCAGTTGAAAACTACTCAGTTCAAGCACCCAATAATCTGGTGAGTTTGTCGTGATGGCTTTAGCAAAGCTCTCGCCTATGTTTCCAGCAAGTGCGACTGATTTCCCTGCCGATGCCAATAAGTGATGGGTGAGCATTGCAGTTGTTGTCTTTCCATTGGTGCCAGTGATACCAATCAACTCAGCATCGGTATGAAGTGAGGCAAATTCGATTTCAGAAAGCAAGGGAATCTCAGAGGATCTTATCGTTTCAACAATTGGTATGTTTGAGGGAATCCCTGGACTTTTGATAACCAAATCTGCTTTTAGGATTTGTGCTGTTGTGTGTTGGCCCTGTTCCCACTGGATCTGATGATCATCCAATTCTGTTTGGAATGACGTTCCTATTGACCCTTTGTCACTCACAAAAACTTTATAGCCGAGTTGATGCCCAAGCAAAGCTGCGCCAACCCCACTTTTACCTCCACCCAATACGATCATATGCTTTGACATTGGCTATCTGATTTTTAGGGTTGCTAGTGAAATGATTGCTAGTGCAATCGTGATGATCCAAAAACGAGTCACAATTTTGCTTTCGTGATACCCTTGTTTTTGGAAGTGGTGATGGACAGGTGCCATTAAGAAAATTCGCTTTCCAACACCTGTTTTCTTTTTGGTGTATTTGAAGTATCCAACTTGTAATATAACTGACAAGCTCTCGACAAAGAATACACCACACAATACTGGGATAAGTAATTCTTTACGAACTGAAAGGGCAAGAACAGCAATAATTCCTCCAATGGTAAGGCTCCCTGTATCGCCCATGAATACCTGCGCTGGATAGGTGTTGTACCACAAAAATCCAACAAGACCCCCAGCAAATGCAGCGATAAAAATTACCAGTTCACTAACGTTTTGGATGTACATCACATTGAGGTAATCTGAAAAAATAATGTTCCCCGAAACCCATGCAAAAACACCTAAAACCAACACGATCAGGGTTGCAGTTCCTGCTGCCAAACCATCGATGCCATCTGTTAGGTTTGCACCATTTGAAACTGCTGTTACAATGAAAATCACAAAGGGAATAAACACCAACCAAGCATACACAGACCAAGATTCATCAATCCATGTAATCACATCAGCATAATCAAACTCATTGTTTTTCAACAGTGGGATTGTGGTTTTTGTCGATTTCTCGTTAATCTCCACTACCTGTCCGATCGTAGCGTTTTCACGTATCGTAACATCGGGATGGAAATAAAGTGTAATCCCTACAATAAGACCCAATCCAACCTGACCAATGATTTTAAACCTACCTTTAAGTCCTTCTTTATTCTTACGCTTTATTTTGATATAATCATCAATAAAACCAATCGACCCCATCCACAGAGTTGTCATGATCAAAAGAAGGATATAGATGTTGTCGAGTTTTGCAATTAACAATACAGGTACAAGCGTTGCAAGTATGATAATGAGGCCCCCCATCGTTGGCGTTCCTGCTTTTTCTTTCTGGCCAGCCAATCCGAGATCTCGAATGCTTTCGCCCATCTGAAATCGTTTCAATAGCTGAATGATTCGCTTACCAAAAATCAATGAAACCAATAGAGAAAAGATGATTGCAATGGAAGCGCGAAAACTAATGAATTGAAAGAGCCCTGCGCCTGGCAGCTGAAATTCTTTCTCAAAATATTCAAACAGATAGTATAACATTAGCTCTTGTTTTGTAAATGTTTCTTTAACTCCTTTGCATCGTCAAACGCCAATCGTTCTCCCTTGACATCTTGATATGTTTCATGCCCCTTACCTGCTAGCAAGATGATATCCCCTTTATGTGCAAGTTGACAGGCTGTTTTTATCGCTTGTGATCGGCTTGAAATGCTGATATATTTTTTAAAATGCTCTGCTGGAACACCTGCTTCGATTTGTTTGATAATCTTTTCTGGATCTTCATTGCGAGGGTTGTCGGATGTGAAAATCACTTTATCACTCAAAGTGGAGGCAATCTTCCCCATCAGTGGGCGCTTTGCCTTATCGCGACCCCCACCACAACCAAAAACAGTAATCAGAATCTCATTCCCAGTCCTGATTTTATTGATGGTTTCTAGCACATGCTGCAAAGCGTCGGGCGTGTGGGCATAATCGACAATCGCTCGAATTGGATGACTTCCACTAACGACGTTAAATCGTCCTGAGACTGGCTCAACAGCACTCAACGTACTTAAACTCTGATCAATACTCTCACCCAGTAATTGTGTACATGCATACACTGCTAGCATATTGGATGCATTGAAGTCTCCAACCAATGCAACCCATGTCTCTATGCCATCTACTCGCAATTGCATTCCAGAAAAATCATGTTCAATGATTTTTGCTTTAAACTCAGCAGTATTTTTTAAGGCAAATGAGTGTTTCTTGGCAGCACAATTTTGGAGCATATATGCTCCATTTTTATCATCATTGTTTGTGAGTGCAAAAGCAGTTTCTGGAAGAAGATCAAAAAACTTCTTTTTGGTATCCCTGTAACTTTTAAATGTTTTGTGATAATCGAGGTGATCATGGGTGAGATTTGTAAACACCCCACCTCTGAACTGTAACCCTCCGATTCGGTACTGATCGATTCCATGAGATGAAACCTCCATAAAGCAATGCGTTACTCCTGCTTCAACCATTTTTGCCAAAAAAGAATTAATCTCCATTGGGTCAGGGGTTGTGTGTGTTGCTGGGTAGATGTGCTCGTTAATCGCATTTTCGATTGTGGACAACTTTCCAACAGAAAATCCTAGGTGCTGAAAGACTTCAAACAACAGTTGAACAATCGATGTTTTTCCATTGGTACCGGTGACACCTATAAGGCTAAGTTTGGACGAAGGATTGTTGTGATAATTAGATGCGACAACAGCATAAGCGCTTCGGGATTGGAGCGTCTGCACATAGGTGACACCCTCTTTTTGTTTTTTGGGTAGCTTTTCACAAAGAACAGCAACTGCCCCCTTTTTCACAGCATCGCTGATGTGGTCATGCCCGTCATGATGTTCGCCACGAATGGCTACAAACAGTGAATTTGGTCCTAGCGCACGAGAATCAGATGTAACACCCTGAATCGATACTGATGTTAACCCTAACACAGCGTCGATGGATACACCAAAAAGTAATTCTTTGAGTTGCATCAGGATTTATTTTGTGTTTTTTTTACATCTACTTTTGCATCAACAACCCCTTTGCTTGTCTCCATTTTACGCTGGGTGATTTCCAAATAGCGTTTGCGACTAAGCTTGGTTTCTACTGGGATTGAACTGTATAATTTGTGAGCGATTTTTTGGAACACAGGTGCTGCCGCTGTACTTCCGAAGTACCCCTTTTCTTTATTTGGTCGATGAACCACAACAATGCATGAGTACTTTGGTCGATCTGAAGGAAAATACCCCACAAAGCTCGCTACATACTGTATCTCCTCAGTGTTATAATCCAACTGACATGTGCCTGTTTTTCCAGCGATAGCAAAGTTTGGATCGTAAATATTATGTGCTGTACCCCATGGCTTTTCAACCACCCCTTTCAATAAACTTTTAACTTTTCCTATTGTCTCTTTTGAACAAACAGATGCAGAGATGATTTCCACTTCAGACTTTCTCTTCATTTTACTCCCAGCATCTTGCGTACGCTTAATAAATCTGGGTTTGACCATCACCCCATCGTTTGCAATGGCGTTATAAAACGTGAGAATCTGCATTGGTGTGAGTAAAACCCCATATCCATATGCCATCCATGGAAGAGAGATCCCACTCCAACCCTTTTTGTCAGGATGTGGGATCAATGGCTTGCCCTCTCCTACAATTGGCAATCCCAGTGGCTCACTTAAACCCATGTTCATAAGGCGATTCACAAATTGTTCAGGCTTTTTCTTATAGTGGTCATAAATTGCCTGAACCATTCCAGTGTTAGATGAGCGCTCAAAAATTTCGGTAATGGGAATTTTGCCATACCCACCTTTTCGAGAGTCACGCACTTTATATTTTGAGTAAAATGTCAACTCCCCATTTTGGGTATCAAAAACCGAAGTGGTGTCAACCACCTGATCTTCAAAAGCAGCAACAAGGGCCATCAGTTTAAAAGTAGAGCCTGGCTCGTGGGACTCCCCAATTGCATAGTTGAGTTTTTCATAATACTTCCCCTCCTCTGTTCTACCAAGGTTTGCCACTGCACGAATGGCTCCTGTTTCAGTTTCCATAACCACAGCAGTTCCATGATCGGCTTCAAAGTTTTCGAGGGCCTCGAGCAAAGCATGATGAGTAATGTCTTGGATGTTTACATCAAGTGTGGTTTGCACATCATAACCATCTTGTGGCTCTTGCAAATAAGAATCACTCAATGGTTTCCACTGACCGTTTGCTATCCTTTGACGCAATTGCAAACCAGGAATACCTCGCAACTGATCTCCAAAAGCACCTTCAAGTCCTACACGAACGTAACTTCCATTTGGCTGTTCTTGTTCATACCCAATGGTTCGCTCAGCTATTTTTCCAAGTGGTTTTTCACGCACTGTTTTTCGTTCGACCACCAAGCCGCCTTGCACACCCCCTAGCCTAAAAAGAGGAAAATTTCGCAAGCGAGTCATCTGGGCATAGGTCAAGTCTTTTGCGATACGTCTATAACGATGCTGCTTTTTGTGCGCATCAACAAGTGTATTGTAATAGTAATTTGCGCTTTTACCCAACAGCTGCGAAAGCGAATCTGAAAGGGCATCAACATGATTTTCAAAGCGGCTTGTACGGACAGTCGCTGCGTCGAAATGAATGGTGTATCTCGGAACCGAAGTGGCAAGTAAACTCCCATCTTGCGCATAAATATTTCCACGTATGGGCTGAATTTCAAAATTTTGTATTGTTGTTTTTTCTGCAAGAAGCTTAAAGGAATCGCCTTCAACAAATTGGATGTGTATGATTTTGTATCCAATCACAAAACCAAGTAGAAATAACCCCACTACCACAAATGAAAATCTCGAAATCAGTTTTTTCTGCTTTTCCATTTTATTCAATTATGATTTTAGTGGGAGGAGTGACTGAGGACACAAACCCACGCTCGGACAGTTTGGTTTTTACTTCAGTCTCAAGACGCATATACATGGCCTTGGTTCTTGTTTCAGCAAATTGACTTTTTAAATCTTGGATTTCAGTGTTTAGATCTGAAATCTCCATCACCTTTTGGTCGATGTTGTGAGAAGACGCAATCATAATCCCCGCCAGAAAAAAGAAGAAAATAATGAGTCGCCAATTCCTCATTGCACCCTGTTGTACCAAAAAAGAACCACGAAGAATTTCCAACAGACTTTGTCTCATATTTTCTCTGCTATTCGCAACTTTGCACTGCGTGCACGTTTATTTTTTTTAATTTCTGTTTCACTGGGCAAAGCCAGTTGACCCACCTTTTTGAAAGGTTTATGTGAGTGTCCAAACTCATCTTTTAAAGGTTCGCTATCAAAGCATCCATGCTGTATAAATCGCTTCACCAAACGATCTTCCAGTGAGTGATAGCTTATAACGCAAAGTCTACCATTGCTTTTTATAACCTCGCCACTTTGTTCGAGTAGTGACTTCAATGCTTCCAACTCTTGGTTCACTTCAATGCGAAGGGCTTGGAAAATTTGAGCCATCACTTTGTGCTTGATTTTTACAGGCACAAGAGGACTGAGAATCTCTGTGAGTTCAAGGGTTGTTTCTATGGGCTTTTGACTTCGTTGCTCCACAATTCGCAACGCAATCTTTCGGGCGTTGGTCAGCTCGCCATATTGGTAAAAAATATCACTGAGTTGTATTTTTGTGTAGGTATTCACTACATCTCTTGCCGACAACCCTTCCGATGAATTCATCCGCATGTCAAGGGGACCATCGAAGCGTGTAGAAAAACCTCTTTCTGGTGTATCGATTTGGTGTGATGAAACACCTAGGTCAGCTAAAATTCCATCGACTTTATCGATTTTGTGAAATCGTAAAAAGCGTTGTAGAAAAGAAAAGTTTTGATGAACAAAAGTCAAGCGATCATCATCCAATGAGTTTTCAACAGCATCTGCATCTTGATCAAAAGCAATGACCTTTCCACCACTGCCAATCGCATCCAAAATTGCTTTGGTATGCCCACCACCACCAAAAGTCACATCGACATAAGTGCCAGACTCTTTGAGAGCCAACCCCTCTAGACAAGCACCTAGTAAAACGGGTTTATGATACATCCTCATCATGATTTCCCATTACCTCTTCTGCCAATTCTGCAAAGTCAAGAGCAGCATCATCAATGGCTTTCTCATAAAGCTCCTTGTCCCAAATTTCAATCATGTTGATTGCTGATGATAAAACCAAAGACTTGTCCAAAGAAGCGATGGAAAGCAAATCCTTTGGTATCAAAATTCTGGTTGCTGCATCGAGATCAATCATCTTAACCCCTGCAGTAAATCGGCGAATGAAGTCGTTGTTCTTTTTTCTGAATCGATTCAGCTTATTCACCTTTTCCATCATGGCTGACCACTCCTCCAAAGTGTAAAGCTCTAAGCACTTTTGAAACACCGAACGTTTGAGCACAAACGTCTCAACTCCCTTGAGCTGCTTGGTTATGGACACAGGAAGTTTTACCCTGCCCTTAGGATCCAACTTGCATTCATACGTGCCAACAACGTGCATTTTTTCGACTCTAATTGAGTCAAATATATCAATAAATTACCACTTTTTACCACTTTTTACCACTTTGTTGATAAATTTAGACACCTTTATCGTAGGAGATTCTTATATCGCTTAAAATGAGTTGATTAAATTCAGATTTTAAAAACTTAGTTGGTGTCATGTTTTTAAACTGTTGTAAGCCAGACTTTGTTTGAAATGAATGAAGTAACTGATTTGAAATGGTTATATTTGTTCACTATTTGTGAAATCAATTGATGCAAGAAACTATCAAAAAGTCAGGCAAATTCCAATATCTAGAGGTTGGAGAAGGAAAACCAATTGTTATTCTTCATGGTCTTATGGGTGGGCTTAGTAACTTTCAAGGAGTGACAGATTACTTTCCCAGCAAAGGATATAAAGTTATCATTCCTATGCTGCCCATCTACGACTTGCCGCTACTCAAAACAAATGTGAAAGAGTTTGCTAAATATGTGAATCAATTTATTTCACACCTTGGTTTATCTGATGTCACCTTGCTTGGAAACTCATTGGGCGGGCATATCAGTTTACTAGTTTCTTTGTTGTATCCAAAAAATATCAGGGGTCTTATAATCACGGGAAGTTCTGGACTATATGAGAACTCTATGGGAGAAAGCTATCCCAAAAGAGAAGACAAGGATTACATGAGGAAAAAATGTGAAGAAGTTTTTTATGATCCTAAAGTGGCAACTGACAAGGTGGTTGATGAGGTTTTTGAGACTGTCAACGATCGAAAAAAACTGGTTAAAATCCTCACGATTGCCAAAAGTGCAATTCGCCATAATATGTCCAAAGATTTGCCTAAAATCAAAATCCCAACTGCTATCATTTGGGGTGAGAATGACATTGTAACACCCCCTGAAGTTGGTCAAGATTTTAATCGTCTTCTTCCTAATTCTACTCTATTTTGGATTAAAGAATGTGGTCATGCACCAATGATGGAACATCCTAATCAGTTTAATGCGCACATGAAAAAATGGTTGAGCACTAACTCAAATTGAGTTGTCATGATTCATTCTGCTCGTTTTTTGGTCAGCAGCTCGGATGTAGATCAATGCCCAAAGGTCTCCTCTGCTGAATATGCTTTTATTGGTCGCTCAAATGTTGGGAAGTCATCCCTGATCAATGCATTGACAAACAATAAAAAACTTGCCAAAACATCGGGTACTCCCGGGAAAACAAAATTGATTAATCACTTTGTCATCAATGAAAGTTGGTTTCTGGTCGATTTGCCTGGTTATGGTTACGCCAAAGTGTCTAAACAAGAAAGAAACGAAATCAAAAAACTCATACATTGGTATTTTGAAAAGAGAAAACAATTGGTCAACACCTTTGTTTTAATTGACTGTCGTCATAAACCACAAAAAATTGATGTAGATTTTATCAATGCGCTTGGTGAGCAACAACACTCATTCTCTATTGTCTTTACCAAAATTGATAAGCTATCTGAGAAGCAGCGAATAGACAATCTATCGCATTATCAATCGCATCTTTTGGAACAGGGATGGGAAAGCACTCCCCCGATGTTTGAATCCTCTGCAAAAACAGGTGAGGGGAAGGAAGAAATAATCAACTACATCGAATCAATCAATTCGAATCTTTAGTTTTTTGAGCTTTTCCCAAATTGTGCTCATCTGAAAAATAATCACAAAATTGTTGGAAGGCCTCACCCATTTCAACATCCTGTGTCGCCTTTATATACGAGTTACGAATCCCCACAAGCGTTTGATGAACAAACACACGCATTTGGTCAACAGGCATTTCTTTTGACCATAAATCAATTCGAGCGGTTTCTTGCATTTCGTTATCCCAAGTGCTCAAAAAAACAGCGTGGGTTTCTTGATTGCTAATACCTCCATCAGGTGCAGACCAATGCAACTTGTCTGGCACATGGTTTTCATCCAGCGTAACGTCTATCGTAATACTTGTTTCTTTCATTTTCGTCGTGGTTTATATTTTGAGTTTTCAAACAACTCTCTTATTGGTGTTTTTAGCAATTCGTCGATGGATTTACGCTCGTTTTTTTGATAAGCATTAACAATTTGCAAGCCCAACCACTGCCCTATTTTCCCAGGCGAATCAACATCAATATTTAAATAAAATTTTGAAAAGGGTGCTGGTAAAATAAAACGATTAATCAGTTCTGGGTCTGTGCTAAAAAGCAACTCTTTGGATACAAAAAAATTCCAGATCTCTTTCTCATTTGCTCTTGCCCATTCAAGTTGTTCTGGGGTATATCCCATAATGCGATCTTCAGAAAAATCTGGTATGATCGATTGCTTGATATACTGTATTTTTCCATAGTGAATTAACTGCGACAAAAAACTTCGATCATTGGGCGTTATGAGAATACGCTCTGCAAACGACTCGGCGAGTTGCACAGACAGGTCACGCAAATTCATCTCTTGCCGTAAATACATGGCAATTCCCTGGTACATAAAATGATCAACTCCCAAGAAGTTATCAATGGCAACAAAAGCTATGGTATCGTTCAGAATGACTTTATTGTTATAGTCAACATCAGAAGTTATGGTGATTACTTTTTTGGGTAGTTTTACATTTTCAAACACGCGAGGAAGACCTTCAATAAAAGGATCTATTTGATCTTCAATATCGCTGTTTGATATCATTTTTGTTTGATCATAGAGTGCTATTTGCAAGCTGTCTGTGCGTCGATTGACCCACACAGAAAAAGGATAATTTTTTGGAAAAAAATAAGGGAATTGTTTTTCGACTGCTGCTAAGGAATCAGGGTGTGATTCAAAAAAAAATTGTTCAAAACGAATCAACTCATATGATTGGATGTTTTTTGAAGAGTTTCGATTCGAACAACTCCAAAATAAAGCCAAAAAAAATACCAAGGCCAAAAATGATCGAGACAAGTTTTTGAATAAGCGCATATGTACTACCTTTGAACCTAGAATTAGAATTTACGAAACTACTGTTTTTTTGAATGATAATTGAGTTGTGCTATGAAAACTAAAGATGTTGCTAAATATATTATTAATTGGTTAACTTCTTACATAGAAGACGCCAAACTAGATGGTTTTGTCGTTGGTGTTTCTGGAGGTATAGATTCTGCACTAACATCCACATTGTGCGCAATGACTGGCAAGCCGACTCTTTGCCTAGAAATGCCAATCCACCAAGAAAAAAATCAGGTCAACAGAGCCAAGAATCACACTTACTGGCTTTCAAAAAAATACAATAACGTCAGTGTAAAAGTTGTGCAATTAACTGAGATATATGAAACCTTTTGTCAATTGGATGCTGCACCAAATCAATTTGAAGGCACTGGGCTTTCTTTAGCAAATACACGCTCTCGACTGCGCATGACAACACTCTACTACTTCGCATCAAAACAACGCCTAGTCGTGGCAGGAACAGGAAATAAAGTTGAAGATTTTGGTGTAGGATTCTACACCAAATATGGTGACGGAGGAGTTGATGTGAGCCCCATAGCTGATTTAATGAAAAGTCAAGTGAAAGAACTTGCATCACATTTGGGCGTCGATCGTGCTATTATAGATGCAGCGCCGACCGATGGGTTGTGGAACGATAATCGAACCGATGAAGACCAACTTGGCGCCTCTTATGACGAACTTGAATGGGCGATGGAACAGCACGAAAAAGGTAAAACACATGCTGATTTTAGCGATCGCGAAAAAGATGTGTTCACAACTTATATGAAACATCATGCAATGAACAAACATAAAATGCTACCGATACCGGTTTGTGTGATACCACAGCATCTAATGTAATTTTTTTGTTAAATTTACTCAGAATTTACTTACAGGCTTTGTAGTTTGTTTCATTTATTGTTTATTTAGAAACTTTTTCTAAATTATTATTTCAGATTAGTGATTAAAGTTGTTCATGCTGATTCACATCCTATAGTCCATAAAGGGGTTAAGGCTGTTTTTAAAAATTCCACAGAAATTTCAGTTGTTGGGAAAGCACTTAAAGCAGACGACCTTTTTAAAATTATCGAGAAAAAGATAATTGATATTGTTGTTTTGGAGTTAGACCTTTATGAATCTGAAGGACTAACAGTTTTACGACGAATTAAGGAAGAATTCCCTGGTACTCGTGTGCTCATCTACTCAAATCAGCCTGAAGAGGTGTATGCCATTTCATCTTTAAAAGCAGGTGCCTCTGGTTACCTTAACAAAAAAGCAAATACAAGCTCACTTCGCCATGCCATATTGAAAATTGCTTCAGGTGGAGTGTTTATCACCAATGAGCTAGCACAAACAATTGCCTTTGATGAATCAACAGGTCGCCCAAGAAGGATGTTCAAAAAACTTTCGATGCGTGAAGTCGAAGTACTCAAAATGCTTAGCGACGGCAAAAGAAATAAAGAGATTGCTGCTGAGTTAAAACTAAATGAAAAAACCGTGAGCACGTATCGCAGTCGAATTATGAAAAAATTGAGGGTTAGAAACCTAGTTGAACTTTTCAGAAAGGCACAATCGATTCATATCGATTCGCTTTAGAAAATGACGCGATCTAGGCGTTGGCTCAAATTCTTCTTAAGCCCTACGTAATCATTTACCTCCTCTAGAATTTCTTGATGCGTTTCAACATGACTTTCGACTGTCTTGTTCTGTAATTCTCCTATTTTTTCTTGTATCAACAAACAGCGAAGATTCAAAATGGTTTGCTGCAGCCATCGCCCAATTTCAGACTTTTTATCCTTTATAATGATATTTTTTCTTTCCCAATCATGAAGTAAATTGTTTTCCTCATTCATGATAATACTGCTCACCAATGCCGATTGCTCTGCAGAGAGTTCTTGCAGAAAAGCTTCCATGACAAGGGGTTTTTGTTCGTTGAAAATGGACAGTAAGGAATGGTAAAGTTCGCGAAAGCTTTTGGTCGACAATTCCACTTCATCTTGCTG
>CAXGAP010000021.1:0-21716 GCA_964008075.1 uncultured Flavobacteriaceae bacterium | reverse complement strand
AGTCAATCAACTCTTGTTTATCAATCCTGGCGCCATTGGAAAACGTGGGTTTCATTTAGTTCGTACTATGGTACGCTTTGAGATCGATGTAAGTGACATTAAAAATATGGAGGTCATTGAGGTAAAACGATAGTCACTAACGCAATCGATCGGAAGATCGCACCAAGTCTTCGTCGCGTTTGATTGATTTGTTTGCGAGAGAAAGAAACACAATAGAAAGCATATACAGAACACAGGTCATGATCTGATTGGATGTTGAAATCTCAGCATTAAAATACCAAACACATTGATTGATCAATAAACCCATAGAGATCAGTAACAAAACTCGATTAACTATAAATTGCTTTTTCCTGTTTCTATATAGAAAGATATTCCAAAGAGGTGTAACAACTAGCAATAGATTGGTAATGGTAATGAAAATGATATAGGACTGATGAACAAGCACAGTTTCACTATTATATAATAATCTTTCTGGCAAAATAAAGAATGTGGCTAATTGCATTAGAAAAACAAAAAGCAAATAGATTGATTGAATTCGTTGTATCACCTGCAAAGTTTTAGTAAAAGTAAAAAATAGTTGTATATTTGTAAAACATTTGGAATAACTTCATTCCAATATTTTTTTTACCTCACTATTTATTTTTCCACTACATAATGTTAGAAATCGCTGAACTAAAACAAAAAAAACTTCCTGAATTACAAGAAATTGCAAAAGGTTTAGGAATCAAAGGAATTACTGGTCAAAAGAAAATGGATCTTGCCTACAGTATCATTGATCACATTGCTAGTCAACCAGAAACAAATAAAGAAAAACAAGGTGAAGCTAAACCAAAAGAGAATTCTAAAAAAATACCAAAAGAGCAAGCATCAAAGAAGCCACAAAACAGCAAACCAAAAACTGAAAAGATAAATCCCAATGAAAATGGTAAGCAATTGAAGGGTGGCGAGCAAAACAAAAACCAACACAACAAAAAAGAAAACAACCATAACAAGGATACGCGTAATAAATATCGCCAACCTGATTATGAGTTTGAAGGAATCATTGAAAGTGAAGGTGTATTGGAGATGATGCCTGAGGGCTATGGTTTTTTACGATCTTCAGACTACAATTACCTTTCATCGCCTGACGATATATATGTCTCCCAATCGCAAGTCCGATTGTTTGGTTTGAAAACCGGTGATACTGTTCTAGGTCATGTACGCCCACCAAAAGAAGGTGAAAAATACTTTCCTTTAATCAAGGTTAGCACGATCAATGGCTTGAGTCCAAATGTGGTTCGTGATCGCGTATCTTTTGAACATTTAACTCCACTGTTTCCAAATGAGAAGTTTAACATCGCCGAAAAGCAAAGTACGATTTCGACTAGAATTATGGACTTGTTCTCGCCCATAGGAAAGGGACAGAGAGGAATGATAGTCTCACAACCCAAAACAGGAAAGACTATGCTATTAAAGGATGTTGCAAATGCCATTGCTGCAAATCATCCAGAAGTATACCAAATTATTCTTTTAATTGACGAAAGACCAGAAGAAGTGACTGACATGCAACGCAATGTGAAAGGTGAAGTCGTCGCCTCCACTTTTGACGAGCCAGCTGACAGGCACGTAAAGGTTGCCAATATCGTACTTGAAAAAGCAAAACGATTAGTTGAGTGTGGCCATGATGTAGTGATACTTTTAGATTCAATTACACGATTAGCACGAGCTTACAATACAGTGCAACCAGCATCAGGAAAAATTCTAAGTGGTGGTGTTGATGCCAATGCATTACATAAACCAAAACGTTTCTTTGGAGCAGCAAGAAATATTGAAAATGGAGGTTCATTATCGATTATCGCCACAGCCTTGACAGAAACAGGATCGAAAATGGACGAAGTAATTTTTGAAGAATTCAAAGGTACTGGAAATATGGAGCTCCAACTCGATCGTAGAATTTCTAATCGTAGAATTTTCCCTGCCATTGACTTGGTTTCATCGAGTACTCGTAGAGATGATATGCTTTTAGACGAAAATACAATTCAAAGAATGTGGGTCATGAGAAAGTACCTTGCAGACATGAATCCTGTTGAAGCGATGGAATTTATTGAAGACCGAATCAAAAGAACACTCAATAACGAGGAGTTTTTGATATCAATGAATAACTGATCAGAAAATTGAAAAATAAAAAAAGGGCTTTAATCAGAAGCCCTTTTTTTTGAATTGTATTCGCCTATAAAGAAGCAATGTGCTTTGTTACTTTAGACTTTAGGTTAGCTGCCTTGTTGGAGTGAATAATATTACGCTTGGCAAGTTTATCGATTTTAGAAATCAGAGAAGGAAGCGCTTTCGTGGCTGCTTTTTTAGTTTTGATTTCCTGAAAATCTCTTAAAGCATTTCGCATCGTTTTGTGCTGCAAACGATTGCGTGTGCGTTTGGCCTCATCAGAGCGAATATTTTTTAAAGCGGATTTATGGTTAGCCATAATTAAATTATATTTTTGTAGCCCGTAGGGGAATCGAACCCCTCTTACCAGGATGAAAACCTGGCGTCCTAGCCGATAGACGAACGGGCCTTATTTATTTTAGGTGGCAAATTTAATTGAAAAAAATGATAATGCAATAATTTTAAGATCTTTTGCTTCAAAACTATTAAAAATAGATTTTGAGAAAGTTCCTAAATTTTTAAAAATTGAAAATTAAATCTTACATATGCACCAAACAATCATTACCATCATTGTTGGTAGTTTATTTTTTTACACATGCTCTGAGATTTAAAATAAAGACCATCTCTCAAATCGTCTGGGATGGCTTGGATCACAAAAAACAAAATATTTCGATGTCGTCTACCTTTCTAATTTGATCCAATAGTTTACACAACCAAAAAATACAAATAAAGCTAAAAACTCATTTTATTAATCAAATTTCAACAAATACTGAGGAAGAAAATATTTCCACATCTTTTCGTAAAAGAAACCTTTTTATATAGATATCATCCCATCTATTTGAAAAAAGGTTATGATATGCAAACAGTTAGTATCACAAAAATTGTATAGAAGATTAGTGGATTTACTTTGGAATATAAAGATGTTTTAAATCGAAAAACAGAAATCTTACAACTCTAATAAGCTTTTGCAAAAAGCACTCGTTGACTAGATGGTTTTCCAGAGTAAATGCAAGTTCCATTTTCCTTGTCAAAATCAAGTGGAATACAACGAATTGTTGCTTTAGTCTCTTGTTTTATTTTCATTTCCGTTATTGTTGTTCCGTCCCAATGTGCAGCGATAAATCCTCCTTTTGACTCAAGAACTTTTTTAAAATCTTCATAAGTATCACAACTAGTAATGTGTTGATTTCTGTGATGGAGAGCTTTGTCAAATAGGTTGTTTTGGATTTCTTTTAGTAAATCTTTGATATGAATTTCTAATTTGTCCTGGGAGACAAAAGACTTTGTTAGATCATCTCTTCTAGCTAATTCAACAGATCCTTTTTCAATATCTTTTGGACCAATACCCAGTCGAATAGGCACCCCTTTGAGCTCATAATCATTAAATTTATATCCAGGTGTATGGGTATCTCTATCATCAAGTTTGACACGAATACCAACTGCTTGCAAGCTGTCATGTATTTTAGTTGCATAATCTACTACCAATTTTCTTTGCTCCTCACCTTTGAAGATCGGAACGATTACAACCTGAAATGGTGCGAGGTTTGGAGGAAGAACTAGACCTTTATCATCACTATGAGTCATGATTAAAGCACCCATTAAGCGCGTTGATACGCCCCAAGAAGTTGCCCATACGTGCTCAAGTTTTCCTTCTTTGCTTGTAAACTTTACATCGAATGCTTTTGCAAAATTTTGTCCCAAAAAGTGAGCAGTACCTGCCTGCAACGCCTTGCCGTCTTGCATAAGCGCTTCGATACAGTAGGTTTCCACTGCACCAGCAAAACGCTCACTTTCTGTCTTAGTTCCCTGTATGACTGGAATACCCATAAAATCCTCAACAAATTTTGCATAGATTTCATTCATTTGAATTGTTTCCTCAATCGCTTCTTCTTTGGTTTCGTGTGCAGTATGCCCTTCTTGCCATAAAAATTCGGCAGTGCGTAAAAACAAACGAGTTCTCATTTCCCAGCGTACTACATTTGCCCATTGATTCAGAAGAATAGGTAAATCTCTGTATGACTGAATCCAATTTTTGTAGGTGCTCCAGATTATGGCCTCGCTTGTTGGGCGAACAATAAGTTCTTCTTCCAGTTTTGCTTTGGGGTCGACACGAAGTTTCCCAGTGCGACCTGGATCATTTTCAAGTCGGTAATGCGTAACGATAGCACACTCTTTTGCAAAGCCTTCTGCGTTTTTCTCTTCAGCTTCAAATAGGCTTTTTGGTACAAACAGTGGGAAGTATGCATTGGAATGCCCAGAATCTTTAAACATTTGATCGAGTTTAGCTTGCATCCGCTCCCAAATGGCATAACCATATGGCTTTATAATCATACATCCACGAACAGCTGAGTTCTCTGCTAGGTCTGCTCGTACAACAAGCTCGTTATACCACTTTGAATAATCTTGACTACGTGTTGTTAAATTTTGCCCCATTTTCAGTTTGGCATAGAATTTGAAATAAGTATTTTTAACAAAGCTAATTAAATTTGAAGATTTTAACCCGCAATTGTATCATTATGAAAAATCAAGTACCTAACTATTTATTTGTCATGTTGATTTTATTCACAGCTACATCGTTGATCGTAAGTTGCGGCTCGTTTAATCCTGTTTCGTATTACAACGATGGAATTTATGGTGATACGCCTACTCTTCCTCAAAAACAGTACACCAAGAATTCCAATGGAAAATATTATAAAAATTATTTTGGAGAAAAAGCTGATGAATTAGCTGACAATAACCAAAATATTGTTCTAGACACTCTTGCAACAAACCAAAGTAACAATGGCAATGCTGATACATTTAACATCAATGTCTATGGCTATGGTTCTCATGGGATTTATCATGATTATGACCATTTCTACTGGGGTAGTTATTATCACTGGCCTTGGTGGAGACATCACAGATATCGGCCTTGGAATTACTGGTCTTACCATTATGAACCATATTACTACGGGTGGTCATATCACTCCTATTATCCATATTATTATCGCTACGATCCCTATTACAATCACTATGGAAATTATTATTACTCAAATCCTAATCAATATGTGAGAAGTACTGGGCGTCGTGGTGCGCCAGTAAGGGGAAACAGCAATTTAAGAAGCAACTCCTCAAATTCTGTAAATGGCCAAGGCTATAGTGTGCAACGACGAACAGCCATCGGAAATATCAGCACGACTAACTACAATGTTGGAAGACCTACGTCTAGTAGCACACCAAATTCTACTTCTACGCAAAACACAATTCAGCAAAACAAATCATCTGATTTTATGACGCGAGATTACTCAACAATGAGAAATTACAGATCGAGTTCTAATTCAAACTCTACTGCCAATTCTAAATCATATTCTAAGTCCAACAACACTTATCAATCTCGACAAACCAGATCCTCAAATAATAATTTCAACACTTCGAGATCGAACAATCGATCCTATAGTTCTGGAAGCTCTGGGAGTACAAGAAGTTCAAGTAGCTCAAGTGGATCCTCCTCCCGATCATCCAGTAGTGGTAGAAGATAAATCATAAATTAACGTCAATGAAAACTATCTCGACTTCTTTTATTACATTTCTATTGAGCTCTTGGATATTACCTGCGCAAAATCTAGATTTGATATACAGTATTACACAGGAAAAACTTAGTGGTAATTCCCGTTATGAAGCCATGTCTGGTGCTTTTGGAGCATTGGGTGGTAACCTCTCAGCCATACACATCAATCCAGCTGCTAGTGCTGTGTACAATACAAGTGAATTTGGTTTAAGTGTGTCGACACTAACAACTGAAAACAAGACCGCATATTTTGGCACTTCCACCCCAACACAAAATAAAAACGGTGGGATAAACCAAATTGGTGGTGTATTTGTTTTCAGGAATGACAATTCTGAAACAGCATGGAAAAAAATTGCCTTTGGTTTTAATGCACAGATGCAAAATTCTTATCATAACAATATTCAAATCAATGGCACCAACACTGCCAACGGGTTGGACAACTACTTCCTTAACTATGCTGCTGGAAAAGATGGTGCAGCGCTTGGTTTGAATGATTTTGAATCAGTCCGTGATATCTATCAGTTTTTCGGACAATCATCCAGTCATGGGTTTGGGTATCAACAAGCTTTTTTAGGCTATCAAGCCTACATTTTTGATTACCTTCCAGATGATAGTTTGTTTGTGTCCAATGCGATTTATTCTTCTGTCCAACACAATCATTCGATCCAAACAAGTGGTGAAAACTGGTCCATGGCATTTACTCTCTCTGGACAATATAATGATTGGTTGTATTTGGGTGCAAACATCAATGCATCTAACGCAGAGTATCGACAAATTACCTCTACTAAAGAAACTGGATATCTTCCTGAATCTTTCTTGCAAGAAACTTATTTTCAAAATGAGCTTTACACATACGGCGGAGGTGTTTCCCTTCAGTTTGGTGCAATTGCTATGCCAAACAAAAATGTACGATTAGGAGTAAGTTATAAGACCCCAACTTGGTATGAATTAAATGATGAGTTTTCTCAATATATCGAAACAAAATCAACAGATAGCGATGCAAATTCATATAATGACGTAATCGATTTGAAAGATGTAATTAATGTATATGAAAGTTACACAATTAAGACACCTAGTGAATTCCGTGGAAGTTTGGCATATATTTTTGGCAAACGAGGTATTTTATCTTTTGATTACTCTTTAAAAGACTACCAAAACTCACACATTGGTCCAAATGATAATGATGTATTTATTGCATTAAACAATCAAATTGATCAAAGTTGGCGTTCGGTATCAACCTATCGAGTTGGAGGTGAATACCGACTTGGGGGACTGAGTTTTCGCGCTGGCTACCACCTTGAAGAATCTCAATTCAATAATAAAAAATTGCTAGGGGATAGATCTGGTATATCTTACGGAATTGGATTTAATTTTAAATCTAGCGTTGTCAATTTATCTATACTCAACAGTAATCAAAGTCGTAGTCATCAACTCTATGACACTGGGCTGACAGATCTTGCAGAAAACGATATAAATTTTAAGCATTTTACAGTGAGTTGGAACTTCAAGTTTTAGCAGAAATTTATTCTTTCTAAATAAATCCTATAAATAAGTATCTTTGCATTTTATATAGATGCCATGAAATTTGATAAATTATTACAGGATTCTTTAGAGGATTTTGACGCGAATGATCACCAAAGCAGCTCTGCAAACACCCCATTGCGTGAAGATGCATTTGATCTTTCTGATCAAGAAAAAATCAATCGAATTGAAAAAGATGTCTCTAATATCTTAGAAACATTAGGGATGGATATGACTGATGACAGTCTTAGCGGGACGCCAAAGCGTGTCGCCAAAATGTTTGTTCAAGAAATTTTTGGAGGTCTTAATCCAGCGAAATCACCCAAGCTTTCCACTTTTGAAAACAAGTATAAATATGGGCATATGCTTGTGGAGAAAAACATTACTCTCTACTCGACTTGCGAGCACCATTTGTTGCCCATTTTTGGCAAAGCACATGTTGCATACATTTCAAATGGTAGTGTTATTGGGCTCTCTAAAATGAATAGAATTGTCGATTTCTTTGCAAAAAGACCACAAGTACAAGAACGTCTTACACGTCAGGTTGTTCATATGCTCCAGTCTGCCCTAAAGACAAAAGATGTTGCATGTGTAATAGATGCCAAGCACCTATGTGTCAACTCGAGAGGGATTCGCGATGTGGACTGTAGCACAATCACTGCTGAATTTGGAGGGGCATTCAAAAAACCAGAAGTCAAAAAAGAATTTTTGGAATACATTCGGTTAGAAACTGCATTCTAAAAGATCATGGGAGTAAGCACAGAACAGCATATTCAAATTTATAACTCCTTAAGCGGTTCTAAAGAAGAGTTCACACCTATTTATGATCAGATGGTGGGGATGTATGTTTGTGGCCCTACTGTTTACAATTATGTTCACCTTGGTAATTGCAGAACTTTTATCTCCTTTGATATCATATTTAGATATCTCAAACACTTGGGCTACAAAGTCAGGTATATTCGAAACATCACAGATGCTGGTCATTTGGAAAATGATGCAGATGAAGGAGAAGATCGCATTGCAAAAAAAGCACAAATTGAAGGGATTGAACCCATGGAAGTGGTGCAAAAATACACTGTGGATTTTCACCGAACTCTTGCCAAATTCAACACATTACCCCCAAGCATTGAACCTACTGCTACAGGCCATATTGTTGAACAAATTGAGCTGGTAAAACAGATTATTGATGCAGGTTTTGGGTATGAAGTCGATGGTTCTGTCTATTTCGATGTGATAAAATTCAATGAAAGTTCAGCATACGGAAAACTAAGTGGTCGGAAGCTTGAGGATATGATTCACAATACACGTGAAACAAGTGGGCAAATTGAAAAACGCAATCCTCAAGACTTTGCATTATGGAAAAAAGCGCAACCTGAGCACATTATGCGTTGGCCATCCCCATGGGGTGACGGCTTTCCAGGTTGGCATTTAGAATGTACCGCTATGAGCACCAAGTACTTGGGTAATCAATTTGATATTCATGGAGGTGGAATGGACCTTAAATTTCCACACCACGAGTGTGAAATTGCCCAAGGTGAGGCAGTTTCCAACTGCTCTCCTGCCAATTATTGGATACATGCAAATATGCTTACGCTTAATAGTAAAAAAATGGCAAAGAGCACTGGAAACAACATATTGCCAAATGAAATATTTTCTGGTGAGAATGATATTATGGATCGTCCGTTTTCGCCAACTGTTACGCGATTTTTTATGCTTCAGGCACATTATCGATCTGTGCTGGACGTCAGTAACGATGCTATGCTTGCTTCTGAAAAAGGGTTTTCTAGACTCATGCATGGACTCTCAATTCTAGAATCACTCGACACTGCCAAAGAAACGACTGGATTTGATGTTAACAAATGGAAGCAGAAGTGCTATGATGCAATGAATGACGATTTTAATACTCCCATCCTTATCGCCAACTTATTTGAAGCTGTCAAATTTATTCAAAATACAAATGATCGTCGGTCGAGTATCACCAAAGGAGATTTAGATGAATTACGATCATCCCTTCACAACTTCGTATTTGATGTGTTGGGACTAACACAAGAAGAGCAAAAAGTTGATCATTATCTTGAAAACTCTATAAATCTTTTGATTGAACTACGAAATGATGCTAGAAATCGAAAAGATTTTGCAACTTCAGATAAGATACGCGATGAATTAGCGAAAGCTGGCATACTGTTGAAAGATGGTGCTCAGCAAACCACTTACTCCTTGAAAAAGTGAAAAAAATTTTGATTTTTCCTTTTTTGGTTTGTATCAAAATTTATCAAACTGCGATTTCACCTTTTTTCCCGGCTAGCTGTCGTTTCGATCCCAGTTGCTCACACTATGCTGCAGAATCGCTAAAAAAACACGGACTTATAAAGGGAATTCGATTATCAATCAGTCGAATATCAAAATGTCATCCGTGGGGTGGCAAGGGATATGACCCAGTGCCCTAATCAATCAAAACAGTATATTTACAAAAATTCCAATTATGATTTTATACAAGTTTGAATGGGCGCCAAATGAAACCATTTTTAAAATCGGATCGTTTGGCCTTCATTACTACAGCTTGATGTTTGTGATTGCATTTGCCGTCGGTTTTTATATGATAAAAAAGTTCTATCGGCATGAAAAAGTATCTGAAGAATACCTCGAGCCTTTGTTTATTTTTACAATTGTTGGCACACTTCTCGGAGCTCGTTTAGGTGAGGTGTTCTTCTATAATTGGGATTATTATCAAAACAACTTGGCTGAAATTCTATTGCCTATTAAAGTTACACCTGATGGTGTGGAGTTTACTGGCTATAGAGGATTGGCAAGTCATGGTGCTGCCATTGGAATCATCACCTCTTTGTATTTGTATCAGAGAAAATACTCTTATAAACCATTGCTTTGGGTACTTGATCGTTTGTGTATCACAGTTGCATTTGCAGGAATTTTTATTCGAATTGGAAACTTCTTTAATTCTGAGATTGTTGGTCTTTACAGTAACAGTGATTTTGGGGTTGTTTTTCTGAATAGAGGCGAAGTATTACCACGACATCCTGTACAACTTTATGAATCCATTGGATATTTAGTTGTATTCCTCATTCTGCGTCACTTGTACTGGAACACAAACCGAAAAGACCAAACTGGTTTTCTCTTTGGTGCCTTTTTTGTTTTGCTCTTTGGCGTACGCTTCACCACCGAGTTTGTAAAAGAAAGTCAAGGTGGGTTTGAAACATCACTTGGACTTCTTTCCACAGGACAATGGTTGAGTATACCACCCATCCTTGTTGGTTTTTATCTGCTCATTAGAGCCCAATTAAAGTCGAATTAAATTATTCATTGTTTTCTTCAAGCGATTTTTGTTTGATCGTATCAAACATAATCGGAGTTGCAATAAACATAGAAGAATAGGTACCGACGATTACACCCACGATTAAGGCAAACATAAACCCGCGAATTGCCTCACCACCAAATAGAAAAATGGCAAGCAACACAACGAGTGTTGTCAAAGAGGTGTTTAATGTTCGACTCAAAGTACTGTTTAAAGCGCCATTGACTGTTCTTTCATAAGGCCAACTGCTATGCGTTTTTGCATACTCGCGAATGCGATCAAACACAACGACTGTGTCATTCAAAGAATATCCAATGACAGTGAGTATAGCAGCGATAAACGCCTGATTGATCTCCATATTGAATGGCATAAAACTATAGGTCAATGAAAAAATACCCAAGACCAACAACACATCGTGAAAAACAGCAGCAACTGCTCCAAGTGAAAATTGCCACCTTCTAAATCTTAACAGGATGTATAAAAAAACAACAATAAGCGATCCAAAAACAGCCAAGAAAGAATTGCTTTTGATATCATCCGCAATTGTAGGACCGACCTTGATAGATGACATGATTCCCACCTGCTTTTCTTCGCTTGTTGAGACAAAGCTATTGTAGTCAGTGCCATCTGGAAAGTATGCTTGCAATGCGCTATACATAAACTGTTGTATTTCATCATCAACAGCTTGTCCTTCAATATCGACTTTGTAGTTTGTTGTGATTTTTAACTGATTGTCATTACCAAAAATTTTGGCTTCGGCATTACCCAAAACAGTAACAAGATCAGACTGCACTTCGGCAGAATTGATGGGTTTATCAAATCGAACTGTATAGGATCGACCACCAACAAAATCAACTCCTTGATTAAGACCATTGGTAAACAATGATGTGATGGCGACGACAATCAAAAACCCAGAAATTATGTAAGAGAATTTTCGTTTAGCCAAGAAGGTTATTGACAAGTTTCGGAATAAGTTTTTGGTTGCAGAAGTAGAGAAATGAAGTGCTTTCTTTTTCTCAACTCGTGAGTCGACCAAAATCCTTGTGATAAATATTGCAGTAAACAAGGAGGTGGCAATTCCAATCAATAAAGTTGTTGCAAATCCTTTGATCGGGCCTGTTCCGAAAAGAAACAGAATCAAAGCTGTTAAACCTGTAGTAATGTTTGCATCAAGGATTGATGAAAGCGCATTTTGAAATCCATCTGACACAGATAGTCTCAAGCCTTTTTCACGAGTCAATTCCTCACGTATTCTTTCAAATATCAGTACGTTGGCATCAACAGACATCCCAATGGTCAAAACAATTCCAGCGATTCCTGGTAAAGTAAGCACTGCTCCCAAACCAGCGAGGATACCAAAAATGAGTATAATATTTAATGTCAAAGCAACATCAGCATAAAGACCTGCTCTTCCATAGTAAAACATCATCCACACCAAAACGAGCATCAATGCAATCACAAACGAATTGATACCACTCTCAATCGCTTCTGCACCTAAAGATGGGCCGATAATTTCAGATTGAATAATTTCAGCTGCTGCAGGCAGTTTCCCCGCACGAAGTACGTTTGCTAAGTCTGTCGCCTCATTGACTGTAAACTGGCCCGAAATCTCCGAGCGGCCACCAGAAATTGCACCTTTGGAAACACCTGGTGCTGAATAAACCAAATTGTCTAAAACAATAGCAATATTCCCATTTTCACGAAAAGCCTTACCAGTCATTTCTTCCCAAGCACGAGCACCTTTAGCATTCATTTGCATACTTACGGCTGGAGAGTTGAATTGGTCATAAGTGCTTCTTGCATCAACAATAACACTACCACCCAATGGGGGTGTATTAGTTCGATTGGATCGAATTGCATAAAGGTCGATTAGCTCAGAATTTGGATCACTTTTACTCCAGAGAAATTTTGTAAATCTCAATTCAGCTGGCAATAAACCTCTAACCTCAGACCTTTTCATATAAGAATCGAAGGTTGATCTGTCTTTTTCAGCAATACGCACAAGAACAGGTCCAGGAAAATCGAAATCAACAACAAGATCAAAAATAGGATTTTGAACAACCGAAATCGAATCTTGTTGCGCTTCTATATCAGCCAACAAATCATCAATTTCTGAATTATCGTCTTGTGGTTTTTCTGGAGATTCCTGTACAACTGTTTGTTTTAAAGTCTCATTGGCTTGAAATAGAAAGGAGGTCAATTTATCTTTAGATTCGGTTTCCCAAAACTCAAGCTGAGCTGTGCTTTGCAAGAGGTTTTTTACACGATCAATGTCTCTTGCGCCAGGGAGTTCTACCAAAATCCGACCAGAGTTCCCAAGTCGTTGAATATTTGGTTGTGTGACACCAAACTTATCAATACGCTTACGTAAAACTTCAAAAGCCGAAACAATGGATTCATCAATTTTTGTGCGAATAATTGGCTTCACTTCATCATCAGTCATGTCAATTTGGATATCGTCAATCAAGGTGCGATTTGCAAATATGCTTGGACTTGCAAGGTTTTGATCGCCCTTTAGTTCTTCAAAGGCAATGAAGAAGCTCTCTAAATAGCTATCATCAGATGATTTTTGGAGTTCATCTGCCTGTACAAGTGACTGATTAAAAATAGGGCTGCGTGTGTTTTCAGCCAATCCCTTTAAGATGTCTTTTACAGAGATTTGCAAAATAACGTTGATCCCTCCTTTGAGGTCAAGACCCTTGTTGAGCTCTCGCATTTTAGCATTTGAATACCCAAAATGCTGATCAGTCGAAACAGAATCTAGATATTGACGTTCAGCTGCGCTGAGAGCATCAAAGTAATCTGTGCTGCCTTCATCGATTTTCTCCAAGGCGTATGCGCGAGCATTATCCTCCGTACGATTGACAATAAAAGTAAAAGAAAGTTGGTAAATACTCACCAACACAAATAATACGGCAAATAATTTAACCAGTCCGTTATTTTGCATGATAGTTTGTTTTAATCAAAAAGCAAGCAAATATAATGCTTACTTCTGATATCTATAATTGATTTTATTATTAAAGAATTTCTGAAAGAGCATCATTCATTGTTCGAATGGCTAATGCACTTTTTTCAAAAGCAGCTGATTCCTTGTTATTTAATTGTAAATCAACAATTTTTTCCCATCCATTTCTACCAATGATTGTTGGCACACCAATACAGATATCCGACTGTCCATACTCCCCGTCGAGCATTACAGAACATGGAATAATTCTTTTTTGATCATGTAATATACTATTGACAAGATATGCGACTGAAGCACCAGGAGCATACCATGCTGAGGTGCCAAGTAGCTTTGTGAGTGTTGCACCTCCAACCATCGTTGCAGCAGCTACTTCTTTTAACTTTTCCTCGCTTAGAATGGTAGAAATTGGCATTCCATTGTAGGTGGCAAGGCGAGTTAAAGGAATCATGGTTGTGTCCCCATGACCTCCGATTACCATTCCATGAATATCATTTGCTGGCTTTTCTAGCGACAAAGACAGGTAAGTTTTAAAACGACTGCTATCCAAGGCTCCACCCATACCGATCACTCTCTGCTTTGGCAATGCTGTAGCTTTCAGTGTGAGGTAGGTCATTGTATCCATAGGATTAGACACAACCACTATTACTGTCTTAGGTGAATGCGCTAACACTTGATCTGCAACACTTTTTACGATACCTGCATTGATACCAATGAGTTCTTCTCTGGTCATACCAGGCTTGCGAGGAACGCCAGAAGTGATCACAACAACATCGCTGTTTGCTGTTTTTTTATAATCTGATGTAGTGCCAACGATTTTGGTATTAAATCCAAGAGTGGTGGCCGTTTGCATCATGTCAAGGGCTTTGCCTTCGGCAAATCCTTCTTTAATATCGATCAAAACGACCTCGCTCGCCATTCCTTGATAAGCAATGGTATCAGCACAAGTGGCGCCGACATTACCCGCACCAACGATTGTTACTTTCATGTTAGATGATTTGTGTTGGTTAATCTTATTTTTTGTTAAGCATCGATATTGGCATACTCAGCATTCTTCTCAATGAATTCTCGACGAGGGGGAACTTCATCACCCATCAACATCGAGAAAATACGATCGGCCTCACCTCCATTATCAATGGTTACTTGTCTGAGCGTTCGGTGCTCAGGGTTCATCGTGGTTTCCCACAACTGATTTGCGTTCATCTCACCCAAACCTTTATATCGCTGGACAGAGCTTCCTTGTCCAAACTCTTTTTGCAATAGATCACGCTGGTCATCACTCCAAGCATATTGCTGTTTCGAACCTTTTTTGACGAGGTAAAGAGGAGGTGTTGCAATATAAATGTATCCGCTTTCAATTAGTTCACGCATATAACGGAAGAAGAAAGTAAGGATAAGAGTTGAAATGTGACTTCCATCCACATCAGCATCACACATGATCACAATTTTGTGATAGCGTAACTTTTCTAAATTCAGTGCTTTGCTGTCTTCATCGGTACCTATAGTGACGCCCAAGGCAGTGTAAATGTTGCGAATCTCTTCGTTCTCAAACACTTTGTGCTGCATTGCCTTTTCGACGTTGAGGATTTTACCTCTTAAGGGTAATATTGCTTGAAAATGACGATCTCTTCCTTGTTTGGCAGTACCTCCTGCCGAGTCACCCTCAACCAAAAACACCTCACACTCTGCAGGATCTTGTGAAGCACAATCTGACAATTTTCCAGGCAGTCCTCCCCCACTCATGACTGTTTTTCTTTGCACCATCTCACGTGCTTTACGAGCAGCATGACGCGCCTGTGCAGCTAGAATGACCTTTTCAACGATAATTTTAGCATCACTGGGGTGTTCCTCCAAATAATTTTCAAGCATTTCAGAAACTGCCTGAGAAACAGCAGATGTAACTTCTCTGTTCCCTAATTTGGTTTTTGTCTGTCCCTCAAATTGAGGCTCTGCAACCTTAACAGAAACAATCGCTGTCAAGCCTTCTCTAAAATCATCTCCTGAAATTTCAAACTTCAACTTATCAAGCATACCAGATGAATCTGCATACTTCTTTAACGTTGATGTTAGACCCCTTCTGAAGCCAGACAAATGTGTACCACCCTCATGGGTGTTGATATTATTGACGTATGAGTGAAGATTTTCATTGAAGGAGGTATTGTAAATCATTGCAACTTCAACAGGGATACCGTTTTTGGATCCTTCCATTGCAATCACATCCTCAGTCAATGGTTCACGATTTGCGTCTAAAAAGCGTATAAACTCTCTTAAACCCTCTTTTGAGTGAAATAGCTCGCCTTCCGTGTTTGAGTCTTTACCTCGCAAATCAATCAGACGTACAGAAATGCCTTTATTCAAAAAAGCCAGTTCTCGAAGTCTTCCAGCAAGTGTGTCGTAATTAAACTCCGTTATTTGGGTAAAGATGGTTGTATCGGGTCTAAACGTGACAATCGTACCTGTTTTGTCTGTTTTGCCAATGTTTTTGACCTCGTAGAGTGCTTTTCCTCTCTCATACTCTTGCTCCCAAATCTCTCCGTCGCGATGAACAGTTGCGCGCAAGTGTTCCGATAGTGCGTTGACACATGAAACACCAACGCCATGCAGACCTCCAGAGACCTTATATGAATCTTTATCAAACTTACCCCCGGCACCAATTTTGGTCATGACGACTTCGAGAGCAGAAACGCCCTCTTTTTTATGGATACCAACTGGGATACCTCGACCATTGTCCTCTACTGTTAGAGACTGATCGGCATTAATTGTTACAGTAATTTCGTCACAGTGTCCAGCGAGAGCCTCATCGATAGAGTTATCGACGACTTCAATGACCAAATGGTGCAATCCACGAACGCCAACGTCTCCAATGTACATCGAAGGTCGTTTTCGAACGTGCTCCATGCCTTCTAGGGCCTGTATACTATCTGCTGAATACTGGTTTTTTTGGTTGTTTTCAATCATAGTTCCTTGGTAATTTATTTAACTAAATCACATCCTATCAAAGATACTTTTTGTTGATTGAAATGAACCTATTGGAGAGGCCCTAAAATCATCAAGTTATTAACAAAAATGTGTGAAAAAAAGGATGCTAATAGGCATCATTATGCACTGCTCCGATTGCACGTCCAGATGGTTCATTCATATTTTGAAATGAAGCATCCCATGCAAGGGCTGTTGGTGTACTGCAAGCCACAGATGGCACAGATGGCACTGTGAGCGCTGCAGTCTCTGAAGGAAAATGCTCTTCAAAAATTGAACGATAGTAATACTCCTCTTTTGTTCTTGGCGGTTGCATTGAAAATCGATGCTGAACAACTTCCATATCTGTATCGCTAACTGCCTTTTCAACGACTTCTTTTAGACTATCAATCCAGTTGTAACCTACGCCATCGCTAAACTGTTCTTTTTGACGCCAAGCAACGCTTTCTGGTAGATATTGCTCAAATGCTTTTCGAAGCACCCACTTCTCCATACGATCATTAGTGATCATCTTATCCTTTGGATTAATTCGCATCGCTACATCCATAAATTCTTTATCGAGGAATGGAACACGACCCTCAATTCCCCAAGCTGCTAGTGATTTATTGGCGCGCAAACAGTCGTATTGATACAACTTATCAAGTTTACGAACTGTTTCGTCGTGGAATTCTTTTGCATTAGGAGCTTTGTGGAAATACAAATAGCCACCAAACACTTCATCGGCACCCTCACCCGAAAGAACCATTTTAATACCCATAGACTTGATCACACGAGCCAACAAGTACATCGGAGTTGATGCACGAACTGTTGTAATATCATAGGTCTCGAGGTGATAAATTACATCGCGAATTGCATCAAGCCCTTCTTGGACTGTAAATGTAACCTCATGATGAACAGTACCAATGTGTTTGGCTACTTTTTGAGCAGCTGCTAAATCAGGCGAACCCTCTAGCCCAACAGAAAATGAGTGCAATTGAGGCCACCAAGCATCTTTTTCATCATCTGACTCCACTCGTTTTTTTGCAAACTTTTTTGCAAGAGCAGAGGTAATTGATGAGTCTAAACCACCCGATAGAAGAACGCCATAGGGAACGTCACTCATCAGTTGTCTATGAACTGCGTCCTCGAGTGCTTTTTGCAATTTATCAATATCTGTTTTGTTGTTTTCCACTACTTTATAGTCACGCCAGTCACGATCATACCACTTTGTTAGTTCGGCTTTTGTGCTATCATAATAATGTCCTGGAGGAAAGACTTCGATTTTTGTACAATAACCCTCTAGGGATTTGAGCTCTGAGGCAAAGTAAAGTGTGCCATTTGCATCCCAACCCATATATAGAGGAATAATGCCCATGTGATCGCGCGCCGCAAAAAAAGTATTCTGCTCTGCATCAAAAAGAACAAAAGCAAAAATGCCATTGAGTTCATCTATAAAATCGACTCCTTTCTTTTGAAAAAGAGCAAGGATAACTTCACAATCAGAGCCTGTTTGATAGGTGTAATTTGGTGTCTGCTTGCGCAACTCTCTGTGATTATAGATTTCACCATTGGCTGCTAAAACAAGTTGCTTGTTCTTACTATATAATGGCTGTTTTCCAGACGCAGGGTCAACTATGGCTAAGCGTTCGTGAGCCAATATTGCATTTTTGGTTACATGAATACCACTCCAATCAGGTCCACGATGGCGAATCTGCTTAGACATGGATAATAGTTGGGGACGCAGCTCCTCTATTTCAATTTTATCGTTGTAAGCACAAACTATACCACACATATCAAATTTTTTGACAAAGATATGTTTTGTGTAAATAATTTAAAGCATTTATTGCATTTTGACTTTAGATTATAACTAAAACACTATTTTTTGTAATGAATTTACATTTTCCAAATAAAAAATAAGTTCAAAAGTTTAAGATTGTTTGTTTTATAGTTTTTAATTTAGGGGGCTAAATCATGAGTGAACACATTATTTCATTTGAGAATGTCACAATTTCACAGGGAAAAAAAATTGTGCTTCATGACGTCTCGTTTACACTAGATCAAAATGCGTTTGTGTACCTAATTGGGAGAACAGGAACTGGTAAAAGCAGTCTTCTCAAAACTCTCTATGGCGACATCAAGCTCAAAGAAGGCGCTGGAACAGTTGTGGATTGTGACTTAAGGAAGTTGAGAGATCGTCGTATTCCTGATTTGCGTCGTCAGCTTGGGATTGTTTTTCAAGACTTTCAACTTCTTTCTGATCGGAGTGTAGAGCGAAATCTAGACTTTGTTTTGCGAGCCACTGGTTGGAAATCTGCAAACAATCGATCGGATCGCATTGTTGAGGTGCTCGAAGCAGTAGGCTTGGCTGACAAAGTGAAATTTCTTCCTCATCAGTTGTCGGGTGGCGAGCAACAACGCATTGCCATTGCACGTGCCTTGCTCAACGAACCAAAACTAATTTTAGCAGATGAACCAACTGGGAATTTGGATCCCATTACGAGTGAAGAAGTGATGGAACTTCTACATGAAATCAATGGAAAAGGGACAAGCATCTTGATGGCGACGCATGACTTTGATTTGATTTCCAAATTCCCCAAAAGAACCTTGATGTGTGAAGATAAAAAGGTGGTTGAAGTAAAATCAAAATCCTAAGTTTTGTTATCCATCTGCATTCCTGTCTATAACACTGATTGTTCGGCGCTTCTAGATCTTTTGGCAAAACAGATTGCGCAACTCGAAGAAACTGTAGAGGTATTAGTCTGTGACGATTTTTCTACAAATTACACACAGGAAAATGAAGCAGTTTGTCAAAGAAATGGATTTTCTTTTTTTAAAAACAAAGAGAATTTGGGAAGTATATCAACAAGAATAAAAATGGCGAAATCCAGTCGTTTCAATTGGCTGCTTTTTATCGATTCAGATATGATGCCTGTTCACAACAAATATTTACTCAACTATATACGTAACATAAAAAGTGCTAGTGTAGTCTTTGGTGGCTATCGTTACAAAAAAGATAATCGAAAAACACAACTTCGAAAAAATTATGGGATTTCTCGTGAAGAAAAAACAGCTAATGAAAGAAATCAAAAGCCTTTCAAATATGTGTTTTCAGGCAATATGTTAATCCAAAAAGAAATCTTCATTAAAATCATTAAAGACCCAAGTAATTGTTATGCTTACGATCTACTTTTGGGTGAAAGATTTAATAACAACAAAGTAAAACTATTACACATTGATAATGGTACTTTTCACTTAGGAATTGAAGACAATATTTCATATTTAAAAAACCAAATGAATGGAGCAAAATTACTTCGGGCATGGTTTGAAAATGATGAAATAAATAGCGACCATAACAATTTGATTAAGGTGTATAAGATTCTAGAAAAAATGTATATATCAAAAATTCTTTTTTCTCCCACTTTAAAATTACATATAATTATTAGAAGAATACTAATAAAATTTGGAGGGCCAGTTGTTTTATTAGATTGGTTTAGACTTTATCATTTTGTAAACGCAAAGTAAATTTTTGCCATTCATTTTTTATTGTCTTCACATCTAAATGATTTACAGAAGACTTTGCTTTGTTTTTACAATTTTCATAAAATTCTTTATCCAAATACATTTTGTCAATAGCTTTCGATAGTTTAACTATAGAATTGGGATAAACCAAAATCCCATTATGGTTATGCTTAATGATTTCAGAAGGGCCAGTTTGGCAGTCATAGGAAACTAATGGAGAGCCACAAGCAAGAGCTTCGATTAAAACCATAGGAAAACCTTCGTATTTACTTGACAAAACAAAAAACTTGGCGTTTGAATAATATTTGAATGGGTTTTCAACAAAGCCTATGAAATGAATTTTAGATTTAAATTTATTTTCAATCTTGGATTTAAGATCAGGTCTTATTTTTCCGTCTCCCAGTAAAATCAAATGAATATTTTCATTTGGTAAAGATGATTTGCAATAGGCAGAAATCAAGTGGTCAAACTGTTTAATATTGTCATTCATTCGTCCAGATCCAATGATATAATCAAATGAAAAATCTAGTTCTTCAAGGGATTTACTTTCAATAAAATCCATATCAATAGGGTTATGAATGACAGACGTTTTATTAATTTTGTTTGCAGTCAATAATTTTTGAATGGAATTGGAAACTGCAACATTTGCAAATGCCTTGTTGTAAAAAAATCTTGATATAAATAAAGGTTTGGGAATGTAATGAGTTATTAGAGGGAGGTGGTACGTAAAAATAGTCTTCTTGAAAGGAATGGCAAATAAATAAACTATCAGCTCAGGTATGAGCCTCATTCTTGATCTCAGATCGATTATCAAATCGAAATCATTCTTTTTCATATAGTTCCGTAAGGACAGAAAAGAATTCGTGTTTTTGAATAAATTAAATAGTGAAAAATCAGCAAAAGTTAGTGTGAAATAAGAACCCTTAAAAGGATAATTAATTTTATCGTATAAAGTAATTACGTGAACATCACAACCAAACTCATGATATATTTTAGATAATAAGGATGCTACTCTCTGAACTCCCCCGTCAGAGAGTGAGGGACAGAAAATTGCTATTTTTTTTCCAGATAAATTATTTTGATACATTATTGTCTGCCTATTCATATTTTTACAAAATGGAATTTTCGATTCATTTAATGACATACAATTGTGAAAAATTTGTCTCACAATGCCTTCAATCTATAGTAGAACAAAAAACCAACTTTCCATTTGAAATCGTCATTGGTGATGATGCATCTACAGATAAAACAGTTGAAATTATTAAATCTTACATGGATCATCATGACAATATAAATGTAAAGATACATGAAAAGAATATTGGTATCCTGCGCAATTTTATTGATACTTTCAATCGATGTAATGGAAAATATATTTTTGATATTGCCGGTGATGATTGGTTATCAAATGTATATGCCCTTCAATTACTGTATGATAAATTAGAGGATAATCCTAGTTTTGGGTTTGTGGATAGTGGTTACAGCTGTTATTTTCAAAAAACAAAAAAAATCATTCCCTTTAAAAATGCTAAGAATTTAGATGCTACAAAAGCTGAATATATTCAAAGACATAAAGTGAATGGTACATTATTAATGGGTTTATGTTACAGAAAAAATGCTGTAGAAAAACATGTAAATTTTGAAGATTATGTCAAGAAAGGATTTGATTTTGAAGATTATCCAATAATTACTGATTTAGTGTTTAATTCTGATTTTGGATTTGTTAATTCCCAGTTAAGTGTTTACAGACAACACAGAGAATC
>CAXGAP010000020.1:0-21846 GCA_964008075.1 uncultured Flavobacteriaceae bacterium | reverse complement strand
AAAAATCTATCCCTTTAGCATCTACTTGGGTATTGCTGCAATTTTTGGAGCCATACTAGGCGCAAGGATCGCTATTAAAATCGATGGAGCTATTTTCAATCGGATACTTGCCATCATTATGATTATGGTGGTGCTAATTATGGTTTTTAAACCTAAAATGGCCGACCATATATCCCATGAGAGAACCACTGGCAAATATCTCTTTATCAGTTTAATCGTATTCTTTTTCATTGGCATTTATGGAGGGTTTATAAATGCAGGCATTGGGTTTATCATTATGTTGTTTCTAAACATATTTAACAAAATCAACCTCGTTCGAGTAAATGCAGTCAAAGTCGGTGTGGTTTTCATCTACACTATCGCTGCGTTGGTCACTTTTGCTGTTAGTGGGAATGTTAACTGGCTTTATGGTTTGATCTTGGCTATTGGCACTTCAGTCGGTGCTTGGACGGCCTCTCGATTTTCTGTCGATAGAGGAGAAGGCTTTATCAAACTTGTGATGATCGTAATGGTACTTTTGTTGGCAGTAAAACTCTGGCTTTTTTAATAGCCAATGTATTCCACAATTTCTAAACCATAACCTGCCAAGCCAACACGTTTGATTTGATCGCTATTGGAGAGTAAAGCTAACTTCTGAATGTTTAATTGGTGAAGAATTTGTGCACCAATCCCAAAGTCTTTTTCATCCATGTTTGATACTGAATCTTTTGCTGTTTCGTAGGCAATATCACTTAAAAATTCAATAGATTTTATATTATCTATATTATTGATAAACAGTAAACAAGAGTATTTATTATTAATCAATTGTTTAAATATATTATCCAACTCATCATCGTCGTTTCCTTGTAGGGTTTGCATGATATTTTGTGTCATGTTTAAGGACTCGATACGGGTTAGTACCTTATCTTTTTCAGTCCATTCCCCTTTGGTTAAAGCGATATGAATTTGTTGATTGGTTTTCTGACGAAAAGCTTTGAGTTGAAACGTTCCGTACTTTGTTTGCACAGCATCATCCTTAACGATTTCAATTAGGCTGTCAAACCTCATTCGATAAGCGACTAGAGATTCGATTGAAACCAATTTTAACTTCAACTTATTAGCAAGCACGCGAAGTTCAGGTAGTCTTGCCATGGAGCCATCTGTATTCATGATTTCTACTATCACTCCTGCTGGCTTGAAACCAGCAAGTCGTGCAAAGTCAATCGCTGCTTCTGTATGGCCTGTTCGCCGTAACACTCCACCTTCTTTAGCAGTGAGTGGAAACACATGACCTGGACGAATAAAATCATCTGGTTTTGCTTTGTCATGAATCAGGTGTTTGACTGTCTTTGATCGATCGGAAGCTGAAATACCAGATGTTACGCCATTTCCCTTTAAGTCCACTGAAACTGTAAAGGCTGTTCCCATAGGATCAGTGTTGTTGTGCACCATGGGGTAGAGGTGAAGCTTATTGCAATACGATTCAGTTATGGGCGTACATATCAATCCACGTCCGTGCTGTGCCATAAAGTTGATCATTTTAGGAGTTACACATTCAGCTGCCGCAATAAAATCACCCTCATTCTCCCTGTTTTCATCATCAACAACGATGATAATCTTGCCATTTTTTATGTCGGCAATAGCTTCTTCAATAGTATCAAATCGAATGGAAACAGACATCTGTTAATTTTTGGCAAATATACGTTTAGCAGAAATAGCTTGGCGAATAAATGCACGCCAAAACTTGATTAATTTTGAAGTAAAATTGCTAAATCCAAACATCCCTTTGTCTTCTCGCGCACGCTTTATCATCATCAGCGATACCATAAATAATACTATAGTAGGAGATGTTGTCCCTATTAAAGGTGAGATACTACCATTTTCAGCAGTGTTTTTAAAGAAGGTTGCGCCAAAATGATAGCTTAAAAAAATAAGTAATGCCAAAACCATCGGTAGGCCAAAGCCACCTTTGCGAATCAATGCGCCTAGAGGTGCGCCGATCAAAAACATCAGCATAACAGAGAATGCAATGACAAATTTGTCATAATACCAAATTTTATGGAGGTTGATGATTTTCGTTTTAAAGAAAAATTTTTTCTTTTGATTATTTAGGTTTGATTCAAGTGTATTGAGTTTGCTTTCAACCTGCCGAATGATTGATAGCAAAGAATAGGTTTTATAATTTGAAAGAACATTGTCAATTCCTTTATAATCCCATATTTCATTCTCATAATTGTTGTGAATTGATTTCACGCCAGTTCTTACATAGGTTGTTTTGGCATAACTTTCCTTTTCATTAGAAAAAATATTTTCTAAGGAGTCAATGCTAAAGCTCAACCTCTCGATGTTTTGCATTTTGTAAGTATTGGTATACTTGGTTTCATCGAGATCCACATTATTGAAGTCTCGCAAGTCGATATTCATAGTGTAGGTGCCAAACGACACACGAGAGTGGGGATATCGTTTTTTAAGTCGGCTAGCACGTTTGGTTTTTAGTTCTTCATATCGATTACCATTGGTCAAAACCAGTTGAATTCCATCTGAAAAATCAGCATTTTTGAGTTCCCCATCTTCAGATTTTACAACGATGGTGTTTCGCAAATCAGCTGTTTTTTGATGAATAATCACATCAGTCATAAAACGATCGTTTCGACCGTATTTCTCTTCTACTTTGATATTAATTTTACCTAAATCGTTGAAAACACCCTCTGAAATGGCTAGGGCAGGTTTAATTTTTGCCAAGTTTTTTCGAAGGTTATAGGTTTTAAATTCTGCATAGGGCACAACAGTATTTGCAACATAAAAAGCAATTCCACTGATCAGTATGCAAACGACAAACAAACTTCGCATGGAACGTGTCAGCGAAACCCCCGCCGATTTTAATGCTGCAAATTCATAATGCTCTGCCAGGCTGCCATAGGTCATAATGGAGGCCAACAATACTGTTAGGGGTAAGACCAGTGGGATTAGTTTCGGCGAATAATACAGTAAAAAACGAAGTAAAACAGTGATGTCAAGCCCTTTCCCTGCAAATTCATCGATGAACACCCATACTGTTTGCACCACGAAAATGAGCATCAGAATCAGAAAAAAACTGATAAATGTGCGCAAAAATGAGAATAAAATGTAGCGATCAAGTACTGGCATATCTAATACCTATCAATGTAATAGTTTGAATATTTATCCTTGTCAAACACAAAGGATTCAGGTGCTAGGGGTTGGTTGGCAGTAAATTGTTCGATCACAAAAATCGTATCTGTGCCATTGATACCCAAATCGATGATTTTATACAGCTCTTTACTGCTGGTATCGATACCCAATAAAAGATATTTGGATTCACTTTCTGTATCAGTTGGAATCAACTTTACATAACGAATATCACGACCACTTACGCGTTGCTCAATGTCCCATTGCAGCAAAAAACCTTCTTTGTGAAAATCAAAAATTTTAAGGGGGTCGAGTGGAGTGTCCAAAGCGTCTTTTTCTTGGATGATGACCTCTTCATTCAAATCATCGATGGTGTAAACAAAAGTGCCATCAAAGATCTGTTGTATCCCGAGTATCGTTAAAATATACTTGTCTTTTGCAACAAGGATTTCTCCTTCTTCTTTTTGCGAGATGCCCTCTGCAGTGTTGTCTAACTGATAAGAAAAACGCATTTGCATCGTATCATAACTGGCATACACCTCACTCACCTGATCTAACAACGCTCTGCATCGTTGATCGCCTTGCGAATAGCCAATTAAGGATAGGAGAATAAAGATGTAAATAGACTTACTTTTAAGACTGTTCATTTTCTAAAAATTCGTGTAATGAGATGATATCCCTAAACATAACTTCACGTGCTTTACTTCCTTCAAAGGGTCCTACTACACCAGCAGCTTCCAACTGATCGATGATTCGTCCCGCTCTGTTGTAGCCCAACTTGAGCTTTCGTTGCAATAAGGATGCCGAACCTTGTTGGGCATTGATGACAACCTCTGCAGCTTCTCGGAACATTGGATCACGATCGTCTATATTGTTGTCTAAACCACTTTTTTGTTCGTCGCCTTTGTATTCTGGCAATTGATGGGCATTGGGATATGCCCTTTGTGAACCTATAAAGTCAGTGAGTTTTTCAACCTCAGGTGTATCAACAAACGCACATTGCAGACGTATCAATTCGTTTCCTTGGATATAAAGCATATCCCCACGTCCAATCAGTTGTTCAGCACCGCCACTGTCTAAAATAGTTCGTGAGTCAATTCTAGATGTCACTCGAAATGCTACACGTGCTGGGAAGTTGGCTTTAATAACTCCTGTAATTACATTCACAGATGGGCGTTGGGTAGCTATGATCAGGTGGATTCCTACTGCTCGCGCCAACTGTGCCAAGCGTGCAATAGGTGCCTCAACTTCTTTACCTGCTGTCATAATCAAGTCGGCAAACTCATCGACAATCAAAATAAGATAGGGGAGAAAGGCATGCCCATCGTTGGGGTTGAGTTCTCGTTTTTTAAAGCGTTTATTGTATTCTTTGATGTTGCGACACATTGCATTTTTCAGCATATTATATCGATTATCCATCTCAATACACAAAGAGTTCAGCGTATTGATCACCTGACGATTATCAGTGATGATCGCATCTTCTATATCTGGCAGTTTAGCCAAATAGTGTCTTTCGATTTTGTTGTATAAGGTCAATTCAACTTTCTTTGGATCCACCAGTACAAACTTGATTTCAGCAGGGTGTTTTTTGTAGAGCAATGAACTCAAAATTGTGTTGAGCCCAACTGATTTTCCTTGTCCAGTTGCACCTGCCATCAACATATGAGGCATTTTTGCCAAATCGACGACAAAAGTTTCGTTGCTGATTGTTTTTCCAAGTGCAAGGGGTAATTCCATTTCAGCTTCTTGAAAACGTTTGGAACCAACCACTGAACGAAACGATACGATGGTTGGTTTTTTGTTGGGTACTTCAATCCCAATCGTCCCTTTTCCAGGGATGGGCGCAATGATTCGTATCCCCAAAGCTGATAGTGAAAGCGCAATGTCATCTTCAAGGTTTTTGATTTTTGAAATTCGTATACCTGCAGCAGGAACGATTTCGTAAAGGGTCACTGTTGGTCCTATTGTTGCTTTGATATCAGCAATACTGATCTTGTAATTGTTGAGTGTTTCAACAATTTTTTCTTTGTTTTCCTCTAGTTCTGCTTCATTAATCGTGATGCCCTCTTCGTTATAGGCTTTCAAAAGCTCGAGAGTAGGCTGGCGATATTTGCTCAACTCAAGCGTCGGATCGACTTCCCCTTGCTCTTGCACAAGCTTTTTTGCCAACTTCGCTTCTGGTTCCTGTTCAATTGGTTGATCAATTGTCAATTTGAGTTCATCTGATTCAGACGGATTTTTTTTTGTTTGTTTTGTGGTTTTGTTAGCTGGTTTTGCTGTTTCTTCTTCAGACAGGTTGACTGGCTGTGCAGCTGTCACTTCCTCTTGGTATTCCTTAATTTCTGGTTTGAAAGAATAAAAAGCGTTCCTAATGTTTTCAGGTGTGATCTTCAAAATCAAAACCATAAAAGTAATGCAACCAAAGATCAAGATACATGCCAGGCCAATATTTCCAATATAATCGATTGTAAACCTAGACATCTCAACCCCAACCATACCACTCAACATTGGGAACTGTGGTATAATAAAACTTATTAAAAGTGATACCCATACTGAACTTGAAATGGTCCACGACCAGATCCAAAAGGGTCTTTTCCAAGGGCTACCGACAAATAACCGAATACCAGTGATTAAGAACATAAACACCAGTACAAAAGAGCCCAATCCAATGAATTGATACAATAAAAAATGGGAGATGGTTGTGCCGAATTTGCTTGCGATATTATCTGTTTGGATTTTACGATCTGCAAAATCTCCCAATACACTTTGGTCATTTTCCCAAGTGAAATAGTAGGAAACCATCGCAGCAAGTAACACCAGAGATAACAAAACAATCGATAATCCAAAAAGGATTTGTCGCTGACGTGATTGAAATGTCGGTGTTGTCATGTAACAACAAAATTACGGATTCTAAAACAGAAAAACTGTTGTTATGATGATCGTTGTTTGATTTTAATCTGAAAGGCTGCAAAAAGCAAGGTCATAAAAGGGCTCAACCAATTGAAAATCGCATAGAAAAAGTACTGCGATACATCCACGCCCAATACACCCGACTGATAGGCCCCGCAGGTATTCCAAGGAATCAAAACAGAAGTAACAGTACCAGAGTCTTCTAGGGTTCGACTTAGATTTTCGGGTGCCAACCCACGATCCTTAAATGCCTTTTCAAACATTTTACCAGGTACTACTATTGAGAGGTATTGATCTGAAGCAGTGATGTTGATCGCCAAGCATGACGCCACAGTACTTGCAAACAGTTTAAAGGTAGATTGGGCCATGCTGAGCAGTGCTGCACTGATGGTTGACAATGCACCAATGGCATCCATCACGCCACCAAATACCATTGCACAAATGATCAGCCAGATGGTGCCAAGCATCCCTTCCATACCACCTGAATGAAAAAGGTCTGTCAACGCAGCAGAAGTAGTTTCGATCTCTATTGAAACAGTAATGGCATCGATAATCACCTGATAAGTGCCATATAAACTGAGTGTTGATTCCCCATTGAGGGATAACAATAGTTTTTGCTGAAAAATCAATGCAGCAATTGCCCCCAAGAAGGTACCTACAAACAATGCCACAAGTGGTGGTGTTTTTCTCACAATCATCACAATGACAATGATGGGTACGATAAATAGCAACAAATTGATTGTAAACACTTCGTTCATCGCTGCGAGGAGTTCTTGTGAGTTGGCAGCGCCATCTTCACTAAATCCAATGCCAAGGATGATAAACACCACAAGCGTTACCAAAATACTCGGTACAGTGGTATGAGTCATATAGCGAATATGGGTAAAGAGGTCAGCGCCTGCCATGGCAGGCGCGAGGTTGGTTGTATCACTCAAAGGCGACAGCTTATCGCCAAAATAAGCACCTGACAACACTGCTCCAGCGACCATCCCTACAGGAATACCAAGTGCTTTTCCAATGCCGATTAGCGCAATCCCCACTGTTGCAGAGGTTGTCCAGCTACTGCCTGTTGCCAATGATATCAATGCACAAATGATGACACAAGCTGGCAGAAAAATAGATGGATGTAGGATTTGTAAGCCATAATAAATCATTGCTGGAATAACACCACTGATGAGCCAGGTCCCTGCCAATGCCCCCACAAACAGAAGGATGAGTATGGCACCAGTGACTGATTTGAGGTTATCTGCCACCTTATCGAGCATGGTTTGATAGGAAACTTTGTTGCTAAAGCCTACTATGGCTGCCACAGCACCTCCAACGAGTAGGATAAACTGGTTGGAGCCAGACAGGGCATCATCGCCATAGACGATGACATTAAAGGCCAATAGACATATGAGCACGATGAGTGGGATCAACGCAATTTTGAGAGATAGTGAGGTCTTCATAAGTGTTTATTGTTTGGGTTGTAAGGGGAGAGACACCTCAATTTGTACATTTTCATCGATTTGTTTTCTGACCAAGCTAGGAATTTCGATGGCATAGTCAGATGTTTTGACAACAAAGGAAGATTCCAAAGTGATGAGACCATCTGTTTCGGAGATGCGCCCCTCAACGTTGATGGTGTTTGTCATGCCATGCATGGAGAGTCCACCAGTGAGTTGCACAGTGAGTGGTTGGTTGGAAAGGGCGTTCCTATCAAAATTGAGAATAGATCCTTTAAAACTCGTTTTTGGGTATTTGTGACTCTCGACATAGTTTTCGTTAAAGTGTTCTTCCATAAGAGCAAGGGGAAAGCGAAAGCCACGTACAAGTGCAAGCACTGCCAATTCGCCTGTTTCAATGTTAAGCAATGCCGATACAGTAGTATGATTGGCTTCTATAGGCTCAAAGGTGGGCTGGGATGCCTCAAAGGACATTCTCCCCGTTTTGGTCATGTACTTTGACTGTCCAACAACAATGAAACCTGTTAATAAAAGAAAGATGGGGAGTGCCTTTTGCATCATATTGTATTCTGCTTTAAAGATACAAAAAGGATTGGGGGAGTAGTAAAAAAGTTTTTAAACAGTAAAACCCATATCTTTACCAAAACACGTAATGGCAAATAAAACACTCACATCAGTTTTGGTGATAATTCTCTTGGCAGTTGGGGTGTATTTCTACGCCTATAAAGACCATCGCAACATTGCCAATGAAGGAGCAGTGTTTGCCGATACTGCACTGGCAATCAAAGATTCACTCGCACAAAACAATGAAGCCTTTTTCAATCAAACCCTAGAAGTTTCAGGGGGCGTGACAGCAGTTGAGGACAATACCCTCACACTCAATGATGCCCTAGTAGCACAATTTGAAAGCAACCCAACAGTTACAATCAATCAACAACTCACTCTTAAAGGTCGTTGCATTGGCTATGATGATTTGTTTGAAGTGGTAGTGCTCGATCAATCCATAATTTTGGATTAGGTTGTACACCAATTTCCAGTTCGCTATATTTGAAATAGACGAAACAACAATGAAACAACTATCCATTCTCTTTTTACTTTTCTCATCTTTTGTGGTGGCTCAATCCGACCTGCTTAATGAATTGGACACAGAACTTGATATGGGGCCACTTTATGCCGAATCTGCCTTTAAAGGATTAAAAATCATCAACCTCGAATCGACCAAAATGGTGGACAAAGGAGAGATGTATTTTATCGTGGCGCATCGCTTTGGCAGCATCCAAAATGGCTTTGATGACTTCTTTGGACTCGATGTTGCCTCCAACAAACTCCAGTTGATTTATGGGGTCAATGGCAATATCAATTTTGGTGCTGCGCGGTCGTCTTATCAAAAGACCTACGCACTCCACACCAAGCTTCGTTTGCTACGCCAGCAAACAGAAAAATCTCCTGTAACCATAGGTGCCTATGGTCAAATCACAATTAATAATCAACTCGATTTGGATCGTAATCCCGAGTTGGATTTTAATCACCGGCTGACTTATACTGCACAAGCACTGATCTCTAGAAAATTCAACGAAAAACTATCCCTACAATTTACGCCAACCCTGATTCATAAAAATCTGACTGAACGTATTGTAGAAGATAATTTGCAGTTTGTTATTGCTGCTGGGGGACGTTATAAACTCACCAAACGTCTGAGTCTCAATATGGAATATGGCTTGATGACAAGTCGCCTAGAGGAACTTAATTACAACAATCTGATGTCTATTGGCCTTGATATTGAAACTGGAGGGCATGTCTTTCAACTGCATTTCACCAACTCACGAACAATGCTCGAACACAGTTTTTTGACGGAAGCAACAGGCGATTGGTCAGAGGGAGATATTCATTTTGGATTTAATATCAGTCGAGTGTTTGATTGGTAGTCGCTTTCGTGTTACTTTTGTATTATAAAGAAACAAATTATGTCCTCATTTGACGTTGCTGTTATCGGATCAGGCCCTGGGGGCTATGTAGCAGCCATTCGCTGTGCGCAGTTGGGACTTTCCACTGCCCTTATCGAAAAATATGATAAACTTGGCGGTACTTGCCTCAACGTGGGTTGTATTCCTTCCAAATCCCTTTTAGACTCATCCCATCATTATGAAGAGTCGATTAAGAATTTTTCGACCCATGGGATCGATGTAGTAGGGGAGATCAAAGTGAATTTGACGCAAATGATGAAACGAAAATCAGAAGTCATCGATCAAACCACCAAAGGGATTGACTATCTGATGGATAAAAACAAAATCTCTGTTTTCCATGGGCTTGGCAAGTTTGTCGATGCAACACATATCGAAATTGCTGGCAAGAAAAAACAAACTATCGAAGCCAAACACAGTATCATTGCTACAGGTTCCAAACCTGTTGTTTTACCATTTGTGAAATTGGATAAAGAGCGCATCATCACTTCAACAGAAGCCCTTTCTCTAAAAGAAATCCCAAAACACATGGTTGTGATAGGTGGGGGGGTGATCGGCTTAGAGCTCGGACAGGTATATCGACGCTTGGGTGCTGAGGTCTCTGTCATTGAATATGCCGATCGTATTACGCCAATCATGGATAGTTCTCTCTCAAAAGAGTTGATGAAAGTGATGAAAAAACAAGGGGTGAAGTTCTATTTGTCACATCAGGTCAATGCTGTCACTCGCAAAGTTGATGCGGTAACAGTCACTGCCAAAGACAAAAAAGAACAAGAGGTGTCCTTTACAGGCGATTATTGCTTGCTTTCAGTGGGTCGTAAGCCCTATACTGAAGGGCTAGGCCTCAAGGCTGCTGGTGTCGTGGTCAATGAGCGTGGGCAAGTGGAAGTGAACAAAAAACTCCAAACCTCTGTGTCTAACATCTATGCCATTGGTGATGTGGTGCGCGGTGCCATGTTGGCGCATAAAGCAGAGGAAGAAGGGGTGATGGCAGCAGAAATCATCGCTGGACAACAACCACATATCGATCATAACCTAATTCCAAATGTGATATACACTTGGCCAGAAGTTGCTGCTGTAGGCAAGACCGAAGAAGAGTTAAAAGTTGCTGGAGTGGCCTACAAATCAGGTCAGTTTTCGATGCGTGCACTGGGTCGTGCCAGAGCGAGTATGGACACTGATGGTTTTGTAAAAATCCTTGCTAATAAAGAAACAGACGAGGTGCTAGGCATACATATCATCGGAGCACGTGCTGCCGATTTGATTGCACAGGCAGTTACTGCGATGGAATATAGAGCATCTGCTGAGGATATTGCACGCATGAGCCATGCACATCCAACCTATGCCGAAGCGATGAAAGAAGCTGCTTTGGCTGCCACTGAAGACAGAGCATTACACGTCTAAAGCGCTTATTTTTCGAAATATGTCGTAAACTTCTCTCGAATGGCATCGAGTTCCAAGTTGCCAATACTCCCACGATGGGTGTGTTTTGCCATTTTGGGTGGTATAAATTCCCCTTTGTTGATGGCGTCACCAATTTGCACATAAGCATCTCGAAAAGGAATCCCTTTTTGAATGAGTTCATGCAAGGCTTCAACACTGAAAATATGAGCGTATTTATCATCTGTGAGGATATCACTTTTGACTTGTACCTCTTTAATATTTGAAGTCAAAATCGATAAACAAGACTTGATGTCATCTATGGCATTCATGATAGGGCCTTTGAACAATTGCATCTCTCTGTGATAACCACTTGGAAGGTTGGTGCTCATCATTGACAACTCATTGGGGAGTGCTTGTAGCTTGTTGCATTTCCCTCGAATGAGTTCAAAGACATCAGGATTTTTTTTGTGAGGCATGATACTGGAGCCAGTGGTAATATCATCTGGAAAGGAGATAAAGTCAAAGTTTTGACTCATGTACAAACACACATCCATCGAAAATCGACTGAGTGTTCCTGCTAGACTGCCAATGGCTTGTGCTAGATTTTTTTCGAGTTTCCCACGACTCATTTGTGCTGCCACAACGTTGAACTTGAGGGCATTGAACCCCAAGGCTGCTGTTGTGTCGTCGCGATCAATGGGAAATGAACTGCCATAGCCAGCAGCACTCCCAAGTGGGTTTTGATCACAGATAGTGTTGACTGCATTGAGAAGCAGCAAATCATCTGCCAACATCTCTGCATAGGCAGAAAACCACAGTCCAAAAGAAGAGGGCATGGCAATTTGCAAGTGAGTATAACCTGGTAGTAATTGATCTTTATGCTTGTCAGCAAGTGAAAGGTATTGATCAAAAAGCGCTTTGATTAGTTGTTTGATATCTTGTATCTCATCTTTGAGAAAAAGTTGCATGGCAACGAGAACTTGATCGTTTCTCGAACGAGCAGTGTGTATTTTTTTGCCAACATCACCATATTTTTCTGTGAGCTCAAACTCGATTTTTGAATGTACATCTTCAAACGCCTCAGAGATGGTAAATGTTCCTTTTTCGACATCTTTGAGCAAGTCGTCAAGGCCTTGTGTGAGTTGATCTGCTTCAGATGCTGTGAGCAGTCCAACCTTTCCTAGCATTTGTGCGTGTGCTTTCGATGCAATGATGTCATAGGGCGCTAAACGCATATCCCATTCACGATCATCACCAACAGTGAATTGGTCGATGTGATCTCTTACTTTGATACCTTTTTTTTGCCAGATTTTCATGATGTAATAACTTGATCGAGCAATTCGATGTACAATCGTACTGCTTCTTTGATTTCGTCTGTGTATATAAATTCGTCGGCTGTGTGTGACCTAGTCGAGTCACCTGGTCCGAGTTTTAGTGATGAGCAAGTCAATGCTGCCTGATCGGAGAGGGTAGGAGAACCATAGGTATTTCTTCCCATCGCAACACCTGCAACGACCAAGGGGTGTTCTTTATCGATTGATGATGACTGTAATCGCAACGAACGAGGTGTTACCTCACAAGGCGCCTGACTTACGATGTCTGCAATTTCTTGATTGGTATAACATTCATTGACTCGAACATCCAACACCAGATTCACTTGTGAAGGCACAACGTTGTGCTGACTTCCTGCATTGATTTGAGTGATGGTGAGTTTGACAGGCCCGAGTGTATCAGATACTTTGTCAAACTGAAGGTTTTGAAACCACTGCATCACATCCATACTTTTCAGAATGGGGTTGTCGTTGTTGGGGTGCGCTGCATGACCAGCAGTCCCTTTGACTACTGCGTCGAAGACCACAAGACCTTTTTCAGCAATTGCCAATTGCATCTGAGTGGGTTCTCCAACAATTGCAACGTCAATGTCTGGAAGGTCTTTGAGCAAGCTGTTTAAGCCATTTGGACCAGAGCTTTCCTCCTCTGCTGTTGCAGCTACAATAAGGTTATATGTCAAGTTTTCTGCTGCGTAAAAATGCACAAATAGTCCAAGTAATGATACCAAAGCACCACCTGCATCATTGCTACCCAGTCCAAACAGTTTTCCATCGATGATTTCTGCCTTGTGAGGATCACGCGTATAGGCCTTATTGGGTCGAACTGTGTCGTGATGTGAGTTGAGCAGCAAATTGGGTTTGGAAGGGTCATAGTGCTTGTTCAAGGCAAAGACATTGTTTTGTATACGTTGGGTTTCAACCCCTTTGCTGTGCAACCAATTTTGAATGCAATCGGCTGTTTGAGACTCTTCCCCAGAGAAAGAAGGTATCTCGATCAATTGCATCAGCAACTCAATCACATCTTCTGCCAAGTGGTTTGTACTCATTTGATCAATGTTGTTTTAGAAGCCTGTTCATCGTGTACAGCTTCAGGATTTTCAATTGTTACGACGTGCACGCCATTTTGAAGTGCTTCAGCAGCATTGTTCAGCTTTGGGAGCATCCCATCTGCGATGATTCCGTCGTTGTGAAGTTCGTCAATTTCTGTGATTCGAATGGTAGGGATCACACTGTTTTCGTCGTTGATGTCTTTCAACACCCCTCGATGCCCAAAACAATAGTGTAAATGCACCTGATAATCTGTAGCCAAAGCACTGGCAAGAGCTGCAGCGATGGTGTCAGCATTGGTGTTGAGCAACTGTCCTTTTTGGTCGTGAGTAATTGCACAAAACACAGGTGATAAACCAATTGATAAGATGTTCTTTAGACTGTTTATATCAACTGATTTGATGTCTCCAGCCCAACCATAATCGATGTCTTTCACTGGTCTTTTTGTAGCACGAATCACATTGGCGTCGGCACCTGAAAGGCCAATGGCGTTGGTGCCAAATTGCTGTAGTTTCGCGACCACTTTTTTATTGGCTAGACCTGCATACACCATCACAGCAACATCTAGGGTCGCATCATCTGTGATTCTTCTTCCATTGTGCATATTGGGTTGTATGCCCAGCTTTTCACACAGTTCATTGGCTTGTTTCCCACCCCCATGAATGAGAATTTTATGTCCAACCAAGGCATGAAAAGAAGACAAAGCAGATGCCATCAGCTTTTCATCTGACAATAACCCACCCCCAATTTTAACAATATGAAGCTTATCCATTGGTTAAAAATTCTTGTAATACTGCTTGTGCTGCAAAGGTCCTGTTGTTGGCTTGTTCGATAACAAGTGATTTTGCATGATCCAACACACCATCTGATGCAACCACATTTCTTCTGATGGGTAGGCAATGCATAAAAAAGGCATCATTGGTTTGTTTCATCTTTTCACGTGTCATCATCCATTTGTTGTCTGTACGTAATATGGCACCATAGTCAGTGTATGAACACCAGTTTTTGACATAGACAACATCTGCGCCTTCAAGTGCTTTTTCTTGGTTATATTCTACCTTATGATTGCCCACAATGGCAGGGTTGAGGTCATAACCCTCTGGATGAGTGATGACAAAATCTGCTTTTGTGTGATTCATCAAACCTATAAAGGAGTTGGCAACTGCATGTGGAAGTGCCTTGGGATGTGGTGCCCAACTCAACACAATTTTTGGCTGTTTGACAGTCACTTGCTCATCGATGGTCAGGCCATCGGCCAATGCTTGCAGTGGATGTGCTGTAGCACTTTCCATATTGATGATGGGAACAGAGGCAAATGCTGCAAATTTTCGAAGCACCACTTCCTCTTCGTCACGTTTTTTATCTGTCAGGGACGCAAAAGCACGAATGGCAATAAAATCACAGTATTGCGATACAACCTGTGCTGCTTCCTTCACATGCTCGGATCGAAGACCACTCATGATGGTTTCGTTTTCGTACTCTATCGCCCATGCTTCATTGCTAAAATTCATCACCATGACATCCAAACCTAGGTTTTTAGCAGCTTTTTGGGTGCTTAGACGTGTGCGCAAACTGGGATTAAAAAACAACAATCCAATCGTTTTGCGTTGACCCAAATGCACGTGCCCAAAAGGGTCTTTTTTACAACTTTTTGCAAGTTGAATGGTTTTGATTGGGCTTGCCAAATCGTTTAAAGTGATAAAATTCTTCATTGGTGACATATTTGTAAAGCCTTTATGAGTTGATCCAAATGCTTCTTTTGTACATTGAGAGGTGGTAATATTCGAATCAGGTTTTTATTGCTGCTCCCACCTGTAAAAATACGATGATTGAATATCAATTCTTTGCGCAATGCACCCACTTCTTTCTCAAATTCTAGTCCAAGCATCAGTCCCCTGCCTTTGATTGTTTTAACAAAAGGAAGTGTTTTTACTTTTTCTACAAAAGACTCGCCCATTGCCTTGGCGTTATCGCATAGTCGTTCTTTTTCCAGCACCTGCAAAACAGCAAGTGAAGCGCTACAAGCAAGGTGATTTCCCCCAAAAGTCGTTCCCAACATCCCATATTTGGATTTGATGATTGGGTTGACAAGAATACCTCCAACAGGAAAGCCATTTCCCATCCCCTTGGCAATACTGATGATGTGTGGCGTAATCGAATATTTTTGATAGGCAAAAAAATCACCACTTCGTCCAAAACCAGATTGGACTTCATCAGCGATGATGCAAACATTGTGTTTGTTGCAAAGTGCTTCTATTTGTTTAACAAAATCTGTTGTTGGCTCGTCCAAACCACCAACCCCTTGAATGGCTTCAAAAATTACAGCGCATACATCTCCTTTTGCGAGTTCTTTTTCCAGTGCTTTATCATCATTGAAGGGGATAAAGGTAACCTGCTGTTGGGTGTTGAGAGGTGCTTGTATGTTTTTATTGTCAGTGGCTGCCACAGCTGCACTGGTACGACCATGGAAGGCGTTTTGAAACGCAATGACCCTTGGCTTTCCTGTGTGAAAGGATGCCAATTTAAGGGCATTTTCATTTGCTTCAGCACCTGAGCTACACATAAACAGCTCATAACCAGCACAACCCGACTGTCGATTGATTTCGGATGATAGCTTCTCTTGCAATGGATTTTGAACAGCGTTGGAGTAAAACCCAATTCTGTTCAGTTGCTTTTTCAACATTCGCTTGTAGGTTCTGTGTCCATGTCCGATAGAGATAACAGCATGACCACCATACAAGTCGAGATATTTGTTCCCTTTCTGATCATAGACATACACCCCACGTGCTTTGGCAGGCTCTACATCATACAGAGGATATACATCAAATAGTGGCATGATCTACTCTTTACTAATCACATTGATTTTATTAAAAGACGCAACAATTCCTCTGATCAAAGAAGAACTCAGTCCCTGATGTTCCATCTCATTTAGCCCTTCGATCGTACATCCTTGCGGAGTTGTGACTTTGTCGATTTCTTGTTCTGGATGTGAGTTTGTTTCGATGAGCAGCGAAGCAGCACCTAGAGCAGTGTGCATCGACATTTTCATCGCTTCCTCTGCATCGAATCCAAGTTGTACACCACCCTGCGTTGTGGCACGAATCAATCGCATCCAAAAGGCAATCCCCGAGGCACAAATAACTGTTGCAGCACGCATATGTTTTTCGTCAATGATGATACTCGTACCCAGAGCATTGTAAATCGCCTCTGCAATTGACAATCGTTCCTTTCCCTTCTCATTGGCACATAAACAGGTCATCGATTTGCCAACTGATATCGCTGTGTTTGGCATGCTTCGAATGATGTACTTGTCATTGCCAACAACTGCTTCCATTTTCTTGATTGAAAAACCAGTTACAGTAGAAATCAGTACATGTTTCTCTGTAAATAAATCTTTATTTTCATCAAGAACATTGCTGAGCTGAGAGGGCTGTACAGCAAAAATGATAACGTCAGAAGATGAAATCGCTTCTTTGTTGTCAGTTGTGATATGAGTGTTTTTATATTCGCTCCAATCTGCAATAGAAGAGGTGTTGCGTTTGGTCAGGTATAGCTGGGTGATGATGTTGTTGGTCAGTAGCCCTTTGGCTATGCTCAACCCCAAGTTTCCAGCGCCGATAATTGCTATTTTCATAAGTGATTTTATTAGTGAACGTTTGCTTTTAGTTGTAATCCTGTTGTCTGTGGCCATGAAAACATCAAATTCATGTTTTCAACCGCTTGTCCTGATGCTCCTTTGAGCAGATTGTCCAAGCAGCTAGTAATCAACAGCAAGTCATTGTGTTTGTGTAAATGAATCAGGCAGTTGTTGGTATTGACCACCATTTTTAGACTTAATTCTTTCTTACTCAAATGTGTAAAGGGATGATTGGCATAATATGCCTCATACATTCGATAGGCATCATTTATATTCCCATCAAAAGTGGTGTATGCACTAGCAAAAATCCCCCTTGTAAAGTTTCCACGAATGGGCAAAAAATTGATATTAGCAGCATCTGATTGAAGTGCTTGTATGGTTTCGTTGATTTCTCCCAAGTGCTGATGCGTGAATGGTTTATACCATGACACATTATTGTTTCGCCAACTAAAGTGGGAAGTGGCAGAAGGTTTTACACCTGCACCTGTGCTTCCAGTGATGGCATGGACTTGTACATCGTTTTGCAAAAGGCCTTCGTTGGCAAGTGGTAGAAGCGCCAGTTGAATGGCTGTTGCAAAGCAACCTGGATTCGCAACTGCTTGCGCTGACTTAATGGTTTGTTTTTGATATTCTGGCAAGCCATACACATAGGATTTTTCCAGATAATGTTGGTCTTTTTGCAAACGAAATTCATTGCTTAAATCAATGATTTTTGTATTGTCATTCATTGGGTTTTCTTGCAAAAAAGTGCCTGACAACCCATGACCCAAACAAAGGAACAACACATCCACATCTGGATTGATTTCGTCAGTAAACTGCAAATCTGTTTGTCCGATCAGGTCGTTATGTGTATCTGTCAAATAGGTGCCAGGTCGAGTGGTGCTATACACAAAATCAATACTGACCTCTGGATGGTTGATCAACAATCGAATCAATTCGCCACCAGTGTAGCCAGAACCTCCAATAACACCGACTGTTTTTTTAGCTGTTGTTGACATGCTTGTATATTTTAGTTGCGTTGGCTGTTACAGTGATAAACCCTTTGGCATCATCACTAGTCCAGTTGAGATTCATCTCCCCATAACTCCCAAAAGAGGAGTCCATAAGGTCATGTGGCGATTCGATGCCATCAAGCGTAAATCGATAGGGGTGAAGTGTGACAAACACTGTCCCTGTCACCATCTGTTGTGAGCTTTCCATAAAGGCTTCAATATCCCTCAATACAGGGTCTAAATAATGCCCCTCGTGCAGGTGCATGCCATAGAAGCTAGACAGTTGTTCTTTTTGTTGTTGCTGCCATTTGCTCAATGTGTGTTTTTCAAGCAAATGATGCGCCTTAATAATAAGTAGTGGAGCAGCAGCTTCAAAACCAACACGCCCCTTGATACCAATAATCGTATCCCCAACGTGGATATCTCTTCCGATGGCATAGGCAGATGCAATGGTTTCTAATTTCTGAATACATAAAACAGCATTCATTTCCTCGCCATCAATCCCCGACAATTGTCCCTTTGTAAAATGTAGGGCGATTGTTTTGGGTGTTTCGTTTTTCAACTGACTAGGATATGCCTCTTCAGGAAGTGGGTCTTTGGATGTGAGTGTTTCTTTCCCACCTACACTCGTCCCCCAAAGACCTTTGTTGACAGAGTATTGTGCTTTGGTCCATTCCATTTCAACACCATGGGATTTGAGGAATTGAATTTCATCTTCTCTCGAAAGTTTTTGATCTCTGATTGGTGTAATAATCTCAATATCAGGAGCTAGAGTTTGAAAGATAAGATCAAAACGAACTTGATCATTACCAGCACCTGTACTCCCATGCGCAATATGAGTGGCGTTAATTGATTTGGCATAATTAACGATTTCAACTGCTTGCACAATCCTTTCAGCACTGACAGAAAGAGGGTAGGTGTTGTTTTTCAAAACGTTGCCATAGACCAAAAAGCGTATGACTTTTTGATAAAATGTATCAACAGCATCAATCGATTGATAGGATGTAGCACCCAATGCCATCGCTTTTTTCGATAAAACATCGATCTCGTCAGCGTCAAAACCACCAGTGTTTACACTCACTGCATGTACCTCATATCCCTGTTGACTTAGGTGTTTTACACAGTAAGAGGTATCAAGACCACCACTGTAGGCAAGGACTAATTTTTTCATGATTTTTTCTTCTTTAAAAATAATGATTGTTTGATTTTACTTAAGCGACTCATCACAGCATTGTCATAGGTTTTCACATTATTATTTTCATCTGCTTTTGGGTCATGGAGCATGCCTGTACACAAACACATTTTACGATCGGTTCTGGTGAGTACGTCATAATTTTTACAGGTCTGACACCCCTTCCAAAACTCAGGGTCATCTGTCAATTCAGAAAAGGTAACAGGCTTATAACCAAGCTCATAGTTGATTTTCATCACAGGAAGACCAGTGGTGATACCAAATACTTTGGCATCAGGATACTTTTCTCTAGAGTAATCAAAAGTTTTTGTTTTGATGGCTTTTGCCAATCCCTTTCCTCTGTATTCTGGTGCTACGATCAACCCTGAGTGCGCAACATATTTGCTATGTCCCCAAACCTCGATGTAGCAAAACCCTGCAAAAACATCACCATCTAAAGCGATGACAGCATTTTTGTTTTCTATTTTTTTGACAATGTACGCAGGCGTACGACGAGCGATACCTGTTCCTCTAACCTGCGCCGAGGAAGCAATGAGCTCTGATATTTGTTTTGCATAATGAATATGCTTTTTGCCAGCAATGACAATATTCATTTTGTCGTGAATTTGATTTGATAAAAAATATGATGATGAAGACGAAGCTGGACGCACCATAGCTTCCAAAAGACTATATACCCCCAAAGGGGCGACGCGGGCGGCGTGTGTTAAACGAGATGTGTCTTTTTAAAATCACGGCGCAAATATCACAAAAAATTATCAATTGAAAAGGGTTTCCCAAAAATCTATTGATTATTTTTGTTATAATTCTAACAATCAGTGTTCCTTGAAGCGTAGTTATTCATGTTTTTCCCATCCAGATTTACAAGTCTTAAAGCAACAGCTTCTACACTGGTCGAAGCGCTATGCAGCCACTGTTCTTTTGGACTCCAATGACTATCCACATACCAAAAATCAATACGATTTTATACTGGCAACAGACCCTTTGTTTCATTTTCGGCAAAACAGCAATAATGCCTTTGAAGCCCTACAAAAACAGATTGATATCAGAGAAGATTGGCTCTTTGGTTACTTGTCTTATGACTTAAAAAATGATTTAGAAGCGCTAGAATCCAAACACAAGGACTCCTTAGAATTCCCTGAGCTTTATTTTTTTCAACCCAAACGATTGTGGATCATCAAAGGCAGTCAAGTAGAGGCTCATTATGTATCGTCTTGTGATCCCGAAATGGACTGGCAGTCAATCACAAATGGTACGTTTGAACAAACAGCATCAGGCAATGAAATTGCACCATTTCAGTCTCGTATATCAAAAGAAGACTATATTTCTAAGGTGTTGAAACTGCAACAACACATCGCAAGAGGTGATATCTATGAAGTCAATTTTTGTATGGAGTTATATGTCGAAAACGCCAAAGTTGAGCCACATGAGCTATTCCAACAGCTCAACAGCAATACCAAATCTCCTTTTGCGAGTTTTATTCATCTTGAGGATAAATACCTGCTCAGCAGTTCTCCTGAGCGATTTTTAAAGCGAAAGGGGAATATGTTGATATCCCAACCCATCAAAGGAACAGTGAGACGTCATGCAGACAAAACAAAGGATGCTGAGGAAGCCATGCATTTGCAACAAAATCAAAAGGAGAGATCAGAAAATACGATGATTGTTGATTTGGTACGTAATGATATGTCTAGAATCGCAAAAAAGGGGAGTGTTGAAGTCAAGGAACTCTGCAAAGTGTATCCTTTTCGATATGTTCATCAAATGATATCGACAGTTGTGGCAGAGTTATCGTCAGGAATTAAGGTAACAGAGGCAATTGCAGCGTGTTTTCCGATGGGCAGTATGACGGGTGCACCAAAATTACGCGCCGTGCAGCTTATCGAGCAGTATGAAGTCAGCAAAAGAGGGCTGTATAGTGGGGCAGTTGGCTATATCGACCCCAAGGGTGATTTTGATTTCAACGTGGTGATTCGTTCGATTTTGTATCGATCAGATACTCGATATTTATCGATGCAAGTTGGAAGTGCCCTCACAGCATCATCAGACCCTAAAAAGGAGTATGACGAATGCCTGCTAAAAGCAAAAGGGGTGATGGAAACCATTGCGCAACAAATACCTATTAATTTGTAGTTTGCACCCATGAAATCAAGATTCAAAGCTCATCTCGCATCCAATTTTCCGATCTTGCATTCAAAGCGATTGTTGGTCGCTGTGAGTGGGGGAGTTGATAGCATGGTGTTGCTGGATTTATTACGTGATTTATCCTATATTATTGGGGTTGCTCATTGCAATTTTCAGCTTCGAGGAGAAGAAAGTGACCTCGATCAGCAATTGGTAAAAGAGTATTGCAACACCCATGATATTCCCTTTTATCAAAAGAATTTTGACACTGATTTACCCAAGCAATCCACCCAAATGGCAGCGAGGACACTGCGCTACGAATGGTTTGAAGCACTTGTACAAACAGAACATTATGATTGGGTATTGACTGCTCATCATGCAGATGATAACATCGAAACGCTATTGATGAACATCACCCGTGGTACAGGTATCGAGGGATTGACAGCCATTCCTGAACAAAATGGAAGGATCCTTCGACCTTTTCTTAAATATTATAAGTCTGAAATTGTGGACTTTGCCAAAACACATGGCATTGAATGGAGAGAAGATCGCTCAAATCAAAGCGATGACTACACGCGCAATATCATTCGCCATCACCTGATTCCACAGTTGACCAAACTGCACCCAAAGGCTTTGGAAAACACCTCCAAAACCATAGAATTAACTAAAGAGGCTGTTTCAGTTATTTATCAGCAAACAGA
>CAXGAP010000019.1:0-21876 GCA_964008075.1 uncultured Flavobacteriaceae bacterium | reverse complement strand
CAATATCTTCACGGCCCATCAAGGTGTTTTGCAACTGTGTACAAGCAAACTCATGTGTGCCGCCTATCGCTTCAATTATTACTGGCTGCACAGTAGAAAAATTCTTATATAGTTTATAAGCATTAACACCAGTTTGCATTTCAGATTTCATCCCGGCTTGTCTTCCATAGCCAAATGCCAGACCAAATGTTCCATTGGCTTGACCTGGCTGAATAAGTACAGGCACCCTCAATGAAGAGGATCCAACTGTAATTTTTGCAAACCCCCCATTTAGTGCACCATCAGATTGAGTCTCATTCCAAAGTCCAATTATTTCAGCATCATATTTCGAAACTGTAAGGTAATTATCCCATGTCATCCGAGTTATGGGATCGGGAAGCTCTTGCAGCCAAGGATTGTTGGCTTGCTGACCATCCCCCAATCCAGTTTTGGTGTAAAGTTGTAAAGAATAGCCATCTTGTACAGATGCTGCTAGTGTATTCAATGCATCGCTTACTGAATCAAGGTAGTTTTTCTTTTTTATTGGTTTTTCATGCACATGGAATCCATCGTGGAGAGCTTTATTCCAAGACTCCCCATTGAGAATGTTTTGCTCCCAATAAGTCCGCAATTCATCTCTGTAATTTGTGTCTTTCTCCAGCCAACTGAGTAACACATCTTGAAATTGTTTGGTGTCAAACAAAGGTCTTATTGTTGGCTGAGTAAGTCCAAAGTGATTGGTTTTAAATTCCACATCACCCCAAGATTCAAGATAGTGAGGAGTCGCTGCCACCCATTGTGCTTTGGATGCAGTTTCGTCGTTATTCATACTAAAAGACAAAGAGAATTCAACTTTATCTAGACCCGCAGCAAACTGGTCACCGTTGGCAAGGGTATATACTGGATTCACTCCAGCAGTGATAATCCCTTGAACCGATCCGCTGTTGAGGTCATCAACAAGCTGTGAGAGTTGGTTTGCACTACCTTGGCGGATTGTTGTTGTGTGTTGGGTGTCGATCACAACAGATCCTATTTTTTGATTGATTGCAAGTGCAATGCGTTGGGCTTCCACACTAGGTAATCCCGTGATTACAACTCCTTTCTTACCCGATTTACGCAAATGCTTAGCAGCGACTTTAACCCATTTTTGAATGGTCTGGTCTCCACTTGCTTGACTATTTGTCAACTCAGAATAAAGTGCTGCAAGTAATTGTTTCTGTTGTGCAGCAGACATGGGCACGCGTTTATCAGCAGCGGCTCCAGAAAGCGTCATATTTGCTTCAAATTGAAAATGTGACGACATCTTAGCTTTACCATTCTTTTTTGATGGCACACGTGTCTTGACATAGTCCGCGGAATGACGCCCTCCCTGCCAATCTCCAATAAAATCTGCATCTAATGAAACAATGGTTTCGGCTTTTGAAAAATCGTAAGTAGGTAATACACGTTCTCCGTAAGCCTTTTCAAAAGCATCTAATGCATGAGAATAAGAAACTGCGTCATATGTAATGTGTTTTATATTGCTATACCTTGATAGAAGTTGGTTAATCAAATCAAAAGTTGAAGGGCTGGCAAACGACTGGGTCAGTAAAACCACTTGTGCCCCGTCAAATTGCAATTTGTCAAGTTGTTGACGACTCTGATCTATGAGTGTATTCCAACTGACAGGCGTTCCAGAGCGATTTGGGCCTTTAATACGCAGTTTGTCATAAAGAGATAACACAGATGCTTGGACGCGAGCATTAGCGCTACAACTTGTAGGATTATCAGTATTGTTTTCAATTTTAATTGGTCTTCCCTCTCTCGTTTTTACAAGTATGCTAGCCACGTCAAAGCCATCAGCGACAGTCGTTGCATAATAGTTTGAAATTCCTGGGCGAATTTCTTCTGGTTGCACAACATAAGGAATTGATTTGTGAACAGGACCCTCGCATGCAGCTAAAGAGGCGGCGGCTGTACTAAAACCAACATACTTTAGAAAATCTCGCCGATTGGTTTTGGAGTCATTCATCGCTTGCTCATTGCCCAAAAAAGCATCTTCAGGAAGCTTTTCAACAAACTCTCGCCCTTTAAGATGTTCGACAAATGCATTGTTGCTGTCTAACTCAGCTGTGCTTTTCCAATATTTTTTATGGTTACCCATCTTTGATTGTGATTAATAGTGACACTTCCCACACTCTAAGCCACCCATTTGAGCAACTGTGAGTTTTTCTACACCATATTTTTTTGAGAGCTCTGCATGAACTTTCTCATAATACTCATTGTTTTCTAAATCGACGTTTGAATCTCTATGACAGTCGATGCACCAGCCCATTGTGAGGGGCGAGTGTTGGTACATGATTTCCATCTCTTCCACTGGGCCATGACATTTTTGACAATCTATGCCAGCAACGTCAACGTGTTGCGCGTGGTTAAAGTATACAAAGTCAGGGAGGTTGTGAATACGTACCCATTTGACTGGCTGTGTCTCGCCAGTATAACGTTGGTTCTCTTCATCCCAGCCAACCGCTTTGTACAGTTTTTTTATTTCGTTTGTGTAAAATTCTTTAGTGTAACCTTTTTCTAAATCTTCCTCGCCATTATACTCTGCAATGTTCATGTGACAGTTCATACATACATTAAGAGAAGGGATCCCTGAATGCTTAGATACCCGAGCAGATGAGTGACAGTACTTACACTCGATTTCATTGTCTCCAGAGTGAATTTTGTGTGAATAATGAATTGGCTGTACAGGCATATACCCTTGATCGATTCCCACTTGCATCAAGTAACCATAGGCGAAATAGGCACTTGAAAACAACAAGAAAATCACTGTGCTAAACACCAAGAAAGAATTGTTGATATATACCTCCCAAAGGGGTTTGGGCTTTGGCTTGATGGTTTCAGCTTCAATACCATTTGCAATCGCAATTTTTCGCAGTGTTTGCGTCACCAAAAACAGCATCACTACAAGCACAACCAGGACAAGAACCAATACACCTAACAGCAATGTTGTGGTCGTGTCATCTGCTCCTGAGGAAACTGTGGTAGCTACAGCAGCTGGTGTTGCAGGAGCAGGTGGTGTATAATCTGTGTAGGCAAGAATATTATCAATGTCTTCATTACTCAGTTGCGGAAAAGCAGTCATAACAGACTTATTGTACTCCTCATAAATTGCAACAGCTTGGGGATCTCCCGCTTTGACCATTGCCATAGAATTCTTGATCCATGCATACAGCCATTCCTTCTCATATTTTTGAGAAACACCTGCCAAAGCAGGTCCAACAGCACGCTTGTTGAGCTTGTGACAAGCTGCACAATTCATATTGAACAAAGACTTCCCTTTGTCAATGTCAGGTTCTTGCGCAAAAGTCGGAAGGATGAAGGCTACAGCCAACACGATGGTGAGTAGAGTACGAATTTGAGGAACATTTAGGTAAAAAACCCTAGTCATGTTTTGGTTGTTCTTGATCAAAGGAAAACACCTTTATTTTTATGTACAAAATTACATCACAAAGCCCATTTTAAAAACATTAAAACCACATGAATTATAAATTTATAATTATTCTAAATTACTTATTTAAGTAACTTAAAATCAGTTGTTTATATTTTTTCTGTTTTGACATTATTAAACAAATTTGAGTAAAAAATTGTGAGAATTTACCAGCAATCTTTTATTTGCAAAATATGGCGGATTTAAAGTCCTTTTGTTTTTTTGTTTTTACATTGATTGCTAGCGGTATATATGCCCAAGACAACGCTTTGATTGTAAAGACACCTCAAAATCTAGATGATGTGCTCGAACGCAAATTGTCGCTCGACAAAAAACTCTTGAAAAAAAATCAATTCACAATTCAAATTTTTTCAGGGAACTATGAAATGGCACAAATTTATATGGATTCTTTTTCCAAAGCATTTCCTGAAAAAGATGCAAAACTTACTTTTGAAACACCAAACTACAAAATCCGAACAGGTATGTTTGGTAGTCGTCTTGATGGAGTTCAAAAGCTAGAGAAAATTAGAATAAAATTTCCAGATGCTTTCCTGCTCAAGCCTTAGGTCAATCAATTGAGTTTTTTCTTCACAGCAATCTCGGTATAGGCCTCTAAGGTATCGCCCGTTTTGATATCATTGAAATCCTTGATTTGCAAGCCACAGTCATACCCTTTTGTAACCACCTTAGCATCATCTTTAAATCGCTTGAGGGAAGCCAAGGCACCGTTGTAAACAACCACGCCTTCACGAATGACACGAACCAAAGAATTTCGTGTGATTTTTCCATCCATCACCATACAACCAGCAATAGTCCCAACACGTGATATTTTATACGTCTCACGAATTTCAACATTTCCTTGCACCTCTTCTTTCATATCTGGCGACAACAAGCCTTCCATCGCTTCCTTCAAGTCGTTGATGGCGTCGTAAATAATAGAATAATTTCGCACATCGATTTCCTCTTTGTCTGCCAGTTGTCTGGCTGTGCCCACAGGGCGAACATTAAATCCGACTATAATCGCATCAGAAGCAGAGGCCAATAACACATCCGATTCTGTGATTGCACCGACGCCTTTGTGGATGATGTTGACTTGTATTTCTTCAGTCGATAATTTTTGGAACGAATCTGTCAATGCTTCTACCGATCCATCTACATCACCCTTCAATATAATGTTGAGTTCTTTGAAATCTCCTAGAGCAATTCGTCTTCCAATTTCATCTAAAGTGATATGTCGTTGTGTTCTAACCGACTGCTCACGAACCAGTTGGGTGCGTTTTGCTGCAATTTGTTTTGCTTCTTTTTCATCCTCAAACACATTGAATCGGTCACCTGCTGTAGGTGCACCATCTAATCCTAATAAAGACACTGGCGTAGATGGCCCTGCTTCTGTTAATTCATTCCCACGTTCGTCTTGCATAGCACGTACCTTACCACTGTGCTGACCTGCTAAAATATAATCTCCAATCCGCAATGTACCAGCTTGCACGAGTATGGTCGACACATAGCCACGGCCCTTATCCAAAAAGGCCTCCACCACAGTCCCTTGTGCCGCTTTTGATGGGTTGGCTTTGAGTTCCAATAATTCGGCTTCAAGCATTACTTTTTCTAGGAGTTCGGTAATTCCTGTACCCACTTTTGCAGACACGTCATGGGATTGGATTTTACCACCCCAGTCCTCTACAAGCAAATTCAATCCTGCTAAACTCTCTTTAATTTTATCAGGAATTGCGTTAGGACTATCAATTTTGTTGATCGCAAAGACAATGGGTACAGACGCCGCTTGTGCGTGACTAATTGCCTCTTTGGTCTGTGGCATGATGTCGTCATCAGCAGCAATAACAATAATGACTAAATCTGTTACTTGCGTCCCACGTGCACGCATAGCAGTAAATGCTTCGTGACCTGGCGTATCTAAAAAAGTAATCTTTTGTCCACTTTCCAATGACACACTATATGCGCCGATGTGTTGGGTGATTCCCCCCGATTCGTCAGCAGTGACGTTTGCTTTTCTAATATAATCAAGCAATGAGGTTTTTCCATGATCAACGTGACCCATCACTGTAACAATAGGAGCACGTGGCAATAAGTCTTCAGGAAAATCTTCGGGGTTTTCAATTGTTTCTTTAATATCAGCAGTGACAAATTCAACCTGAAAACCAAATTCCTCTGCAACAATCGAAAGGGTTTCCGCATCGAGTCGCTGATTCATTGTTACCATGATGCCCAGTGTCATACAGACAGAAATGATTTCAGTAGAGCTGATTTCCATCATCGTGGCAATCTCTCCAACAGTGACAAACTCTGTCACTTTAAGCAATTTACTTTCTGCTTCCTGTTGTGCTGCATCATCCTCTATTTTCTGACGATGCGAGTCTCTTTTTTCACGACGATACTTCGCCCCTTTGGATTTGGTCGTTTTGCCCTGTAATTTTTCTAAGGTTTCACGAATTTGCTTTTGAATTTCTTCATCACTTGGCTCTTCGTGAGCAGGCTGCTTTTGCTGCTTTGCCTTAGGTGTATTTGGTTTTCCCTGTGATGAAGGACCAGTATTTTTTGTAATTCGTTTTCGTCGTCGTCTGCGATCATTTTGGTCTGTATTTGGAGATGGTTTTTTCTCAAATTTTTTGAGATCAATCTTATCCCCTGCTATTTTTAAACCTGTTAGCTTTTTGTATTTAGTTGTAACCCTTTCATTCTCTGTTTCCTCTCGCTTTTCGGGGATTGCTTCTGTTTTGGCTTCTGGTTTAGCATCCTCAGCTGGTGTGCTTCTGTTGGGGTCCTTTACTGCTTCTTCAGATACTTTCTCTTCAACTGGCTGTGGCTCAATCTCCGTTTTTGGCTCTGGTTGGTTTTCAGACTTTGGTTCCAAATCAATTTTCCCAACTTTTCGAAGTCCTTTGAGTTCAGTACTTGCATGAAAGACTTGTGTCTTAGTCTCTTTTTCTTCCTCTATTCGTTGTCGGATGGCTTCTTTTTCCTTGCGCTTTTCTTCGCTGACTTCCTCTGAAGCTTCTCGCTTGGTTCGGTCGGTTTGAAAGGCATCAAGCAATAGTTGGTATTCTTGCTCTGAAATCTTGGATGTCGGACGGGCATCTACTTCAAAACCATGCTCTGCCAGTTGCTCTACAGCGCGATCCAATGATATATTTAACTCGCGAAGGACCTTGTTGATTCGTATGGTTTTTACTTCAGACATATTTGCATTTGATGTTCAAAAATAGGGATTTCAATAAGTTAACTCGAAAATTCTGCACTTAATATGTTGCGCACTTCTACAATTGTTTCTTCCTCCAAGTCGGTTCGCTTAACCAAGTCACTCACCTCCTGTTCCAAAACACTCTTTGCTGTGTCCAGTCCAACCTTGCGAAATTCCTCGATAATCCAGCTTTCGATTTCATCAGAAAATTCAGTCAACTCAACGTCTTCCTCTGCTCCTTCACGATACACATCGATTTCATAGCCAGTGAGTTGTCCAGCCAATCGGATATTGAATCCACCTCGACCAATCGCCTTGGAAACTTCTGATGGGTCCATAAAAACTTCGACCGTCTTTTTTTCCTCATCGATTGTCATATTTGTAATTTTTGCAGGGCTCAAAGCACGTGTAATCATCAATTGATTGTTGTTGGTAAAATTGATGACGTCAATGTTTTCATTGCCAAGCTCACGTACAATGCCATGAATTCGAGATCCTTTCATTCCGACACAAGCACCCACAGGATCGATACGGTCATCGTAAGAATCTACTGCAACTTTTGCTTTTTCGCCAGGGACACGAACCACCCTTTTAACAGTGATGAGACCATCAAATACTTCTGGAATTTCTTGTTCAAAGAGCTTCTCCAAAAATTTTGGATCGGTGCGAGACAGTACAATACTTGGCTTTGCGCCTTTGAGTTCAACACTTTCAATCACACCTCGAACACTATCGCCCTTGCGAAAAAAGTCAGAAGGGATTTGACGATCTTTTGGTAATATGATTTCGTTGCCATCATCATCAATCAAAATCACAACACGATTACGGACGTGATGGACCTCGGCTGTGTAGATTTCTCCAACCAGTTCAATAAATTGTTTGTAGATAATGGTGTTATCATGCTCATGGATTCGAGCGATGAGGTTTTGACGAAGAGAGAGGATAGAACGGCGGCCCAAATCTGAAAGTTTTACTTCCTCAGAAACATCCTCACCAACTTCAAAGTCTGGCTCGATTTTTCGAGCTTCAGTCAATTCAATTTCTTCATTTTCGTCTTCCACTTCTCCATCTTTCACAACGATGCGATTGCGCCAGATTTCCAAGTCTCCCTTATCAGGATTGATAATGATGTCAAAGTTGTCATCTGTTCCAAAATTGCGCTTGAGAATATTGCGAAATACTTCTTCTAGTATGGCCATAAGAGTCACACGATCGATCAGTTTGTCGTCTTTAAACTCGGAGAATGATTCAATTAATGCGAGATTTTCCATTTTGTATTACTTAAATTGGATTTGTACTATTGCTTTTTCTATTTGATTATAGGGTACTTGCAAATGCTTGACCACGGTGTGTTTGCCCTTACCAATGGGTTTGGGTTCGCGAGCTTTCCATTCGAGTGTAATTTGCTTATCATCTGCCTCTGTAAGTATCGCTTTGATACTGTTGTTATCAGTGGTGTTAACTGCTAATTTTCGACCAATATTCTTTTTGTATTGACGTACTGTTTGTAGTGGATGAGTGGCACCTGCAGAAGTCACTTCTAACGAAAAGTCATGTGCTTCACGATCGAGTTCGTTCTCGACATGACGACTGACTTTGATGCACTGTTTTAGGCTCACACCATTGTCTCCATCCAAAACGACTTGAACTCTTGAGAGATCGTCAATGTGCAAATCAATCAAAAATAAATCTGGTTGGAGAGATAATGCTTCCTCGACCAGTTGATGTATGTGTTCTTTAAATTCCATTTAAAAAAAAGGGGGACCTTTTGAGTCTCCCAATTGTTGATCAGAATGTTTGCGCAAATATAGGTGTTTTGCCTTTGTTCCCCAAATCATTTATAAAGTAATTACAGTTTGCCATACGATTAAACTTTTTCTAACTCATTGAAATTCATACATTCGCAGCTATGGAAGCATACGCCAATGCCTTATTGATCGCCATTCCATGCTTTATGGTATTGCTCCTTGTTGAAATGGCTTATGGGTATACAACTGGCAAACAAACCTATGTGTTTATGGACACCATTTCGAGCTTGAGTTCTGGACTGACAAATATTTTAAAAGATACCCTTGGGCTAGTGGTGATTTTAATCTCCTATCCATGGTTAAGTAAGCAAATTGCCATAACCCAAATCGAGGCTGGTTTTTGGCTTTATGTGGTTGCCTTTATCTGTATCGATTTTGCTTCCTATTGGTCACATCGCCTTAATCACAAAATCAATTTTTTCTGGAACCAACACATCATTCATCACAGTAGTGAGGAGTTTAATATGGCATGTGCATTGCGCCAAAGTGTTTCAAATATTCTTGGTTATGGTGCCTTGTTTTTGATCCCTGCAGCTGTCATGGGCATCCCACAGGAAGTCATTGCTGTCTTGGCACCTCTACACCTGTTTGGTCAGTTTTGGTATCATACCCAACACATTGGTAAACTCGGTTGGTTAGAGTTTATCATCGTAACCCCTTCCCAACACAGGGTTCATCACGCCATCAACCCCATTTATATTGACAAAAATCTAAGTGCCATTTTTTGCGTTTGGGATCGAATATTTGGCACCTTTCAGGAAGAACTCGATGACGAACCACCTGTGTATGGGGTACTTAAACCAGTGCAGTCATGGAATCCTTTGTGGATCAATTTCCAACACTTTTGGGGGTTGGCTATTGATGCATGGCATACCAAAGAATGGCGTGATAAACTACGTTTGTGGTTAATGCCCACTGGCTGGCGTCCAGCAGATGTAAAAAAGTCAATCCCTAAAGAAGTGATTACAGATGTGTTTCAACAAACGAAATATGCTCCCTCGCACAGTCGACTCTTACAGTTGTGGGCGATGTTTCATTTTATTTCCACTTTGTCACTATTATTATTGTTACTCTACTCCTTTAGCTCTTTACAAAGCAATCAAGCCCTGGCCTTGGGAATCATTTTGTTCGTTTCCATCTTTGGATATACAAGTGTAATGGATTGTCATCGTTGGAGTATCAGTTTTGAGTGGATTCGAATCATCGCTGCAGGAATTGTTTTTCAGTTGATGATTCCTTTATCTTTGTCTATCATCTACTGGCCATGGATGACATATCTTTTTCTTTCAGGCTTTGCTTTAATTGCCTTGATGCGTAACACAGTGGACCACCCTACCTAAATACAAAAAATTTCGCCACAAGACGAAAATTTCGTTGGCCTACTAGGGATCGAACCTAGACTCTTCTGAACCAAAATCAGACGTGTTGCCAGTTACACCATAGGCCAATTGCGACGCAAAAATAAAACAAAGTTTGAGAACGCCAATACTTCTCTTTTGATTTCTCAACCCAATGAGAAAGTTGTACATTCGTACTTCCAAAAAACAAAAATGAAATTTCGCGTCTGGAACCTGAGATTGGGTTGGTTTGCTTATGCAGTTTCACTCATCTCCTATTTACTTACTGTTGAACCTACTTCAAGTTATTGGGATTGTGGCGAATACATTGCCACTGCTGCCAAGTTGCAAGTTGGTCATCCACCGGGAGCACCTTTTTTCCAAATGGTTGGTGCTGTATTTGCAATCCTCGCACCCAATCCAGAATACATTGCCCTATCAGTCAATATGATGTCTGTGATTACCAGTAGCTTTACTGTATTGTTTTTGTTTTGGACCATTACTGGCATTGCTCGTCGTTTGGTGAATTTTGATAAAGATGATGCTTACACGCAAATCCTTGTTTTGGTTGGTGGTTTAGTCGGAGCACTTGGATTTGCATACACTGATAGTTTTTGGTATAACGCTGTAGAAGCAGAAGTATATGCCATGGCAACTTGTATACTATCGATATTATTTTGGTTGGGTCTTCAATGGGAAGGCGACATGGACAAGCCACGTGGTGATCGCTGGTTGGTACTAATTGCTTTTGTTGTTGGCTTATCCTTTGGTGTTCACTTTATGGGGCTTTTGACCATTCCAGCCATTGGAATGCTGTACTATTTTAAAACTGCAGAAACTGTTACTCCCAGGGGCTTTATCATTGCCAATGTATGTTCTTTGGCTGTTTTACTATTTATATTCAAATTATTACTACCAAGCACCCTCGCTTATTTTGGATATGCCGAGGTGTTTTTTGTCAATGAAATTGGTTTGCCCTTCCACTCTGGCACCATCGCGGCAGGATTGTCTCTGGTTTTGTTTTTTACATACACACTCAGATTTACGCATCGAAAAGCTTGGTTGCAACTCAATACATCACTGTTGTGTGTCCTTTTTATTTTGATTGGATTCTCCTCTTGGCTCATGCTACCTATTCGTGCCAATGCCAATACAGTCATCAACGAAAATGCCCCTGCAGATGCACGTGCTTTGTTGGCTTACTACAACCTTGAACAATATCCAGACACGCATTTGTTCTATGGCCCAATGTTTACAGATATGTATGCTGGGCAAGACGAAAAAATCCCTTATGTTGATGATAAACCCAAATATGAAAAAAATCTAAAAACAGGACGCTACGTCATCGTCAATGAGTGGGAAAGAGCACGTATCAACAGCAATAGCAAACACGAAGGAATCCTTCCGAGGATGTGGAGTAGTGGGAATGCTGTCAATTATATGACTTATTATGGCACCGTTGACTTTGACATCAAACCCGAGTACCGAGGCGAACAAAAACTTGTGGAAACCATCAATTCTTTTATTGCAGAACGGAACGATGGACGAGTAGATGTCGAAGACTATCACCAATTTTTAACCGCATATGCCGCCTATCTCGATATAGAAAAACCATCATTTTTTGAAAACCTCCAATACCTATTTGACTTCCAAATGGGCTATATGTATTGGCGTTATTTTATGTGGAATTTTTCAGGTCGCCAAAATGATTTACAAGGCAAATTAGACCCCATCAATGGCAATTGGATAAGTGGGTTCTCATTTATCGACAACTGGCGGTTGGGGCCACAGGACAACTTGCCAAGCGAATTGGCAAACAACAAAGGAAAAAACAAATACTATATGTTACCACTCTTGTTTGGTGTTTTGGGATTTGCCTTTTTATATCGCAAAGACCCCAAAAGATTTTGGGTGATGCTGCTACTGTTTTTATTTACAGGACTGGCATTGAAAGTCTATCTCAATGAAAGAGTTTTTGAGCCACGAGAACGTGATTATGCACTTGTAGGTTCGTTCTACGCCTTTAGCATATTTATTGGCTTGGGAGTTATTTCGATTGTCGAACGACTAAAAACTTATGTAAATCCTAGATTGGCTGTTCCGATTGTTGGTCTATTGAGTCTGCTGTGTGTGCCTGTACTGCTAGCATCTCAAAATTGGGACGATCATGATCGCTCGGGTCGATATACTGCACAATCGACTGCTAAGGCCTATCTAGACTCGGTGGAAGAAGATGTAGATGCAATGATTTTTACAATTGGTGATAATGACACTTTTGCTATTTGGTATGCACAAGAAATTGAGGGATACCGCACCGATGTACGTAGCATCAATACCCAACTGCTCGCAACAGATTGGTATATTGATCAACTCAAACGACGTACCTACACCAGCTCTCCAATTCCCTCACAACTAATACACAATCAATATGCATATGGGATAAGAGATTATATCAAACACGAGGCATTGCTCGACTCTGTACGCTGGTCTCTCGGTGATTTTATGCGTTGGGTCAGTAGCGATCAAGCACGTACACGCTATAAGTTTTTACTTGAACAATACGAGGTTTCAACCTCCAACATTCCCAAGTCAACCCAACAGATGATTTATTATCCCACCAACAAAATTCAAGTACCTGTCAACAAGGAAAATGTATTGAAAAGTGGTGTGGTCAGTCCCGAAGATGCAGATTTGATAGTGGACTATATCGACATTGATCTTCCAACCTCAGGACTCTACAAAAACCGATTGATGATGCTCGATATCCTGCACAACAACGATTGGAAACGACCAATTTATTTTACAGGTGGTAGCTATGATGACAGTGAGTACTTCTGGATGAAAGACTACCTGCAGCTCGATGGATTGGTGTATAAACTCGTACCCATCAAAACCCCAATAGACCCAAACAACCCATACCAAATGGGTCGGATTGATACTGAAATCATGTATGAAATCGTCATGAAGTGGGATTGGGGCAACTCGGATAGTCCAGACATTTATCACGACCCAGAAACAAGAAAAAACAGCATCTCATTCCGATCGAACATCACAAGATTGGCAGAAGCCCTCATCGACGAAGGGCAAAAAGAAAAAGCCATAACAGTCCTAGATTTGGCAATGAAAAAAATGCCAATTGAAACTTTTGGTTATTACAGCCTAGTCGTTCCAATTGCAGCAGCATACTATCGCGCTGGAGCACTTGATAAAGCACAAAAAATTGTAACAACAATCGCCTCTGGATATGAAGAATACATGCGCTACTATGCGCAGTGGAATCGCGACGAGCAGCTGTTGTTAATGGAAGAAATAGTCGGAAATGTGGAACGATATAAATCCCTCCTCACTGAAATCATCGAGGCCAAAGATCACATTAGCATGACAGCTTTATACGACTCATTTTTTGAGTCGATTATACCTTTTAGCTATATTTATGGAAAATATGATTTTTACACAGAACTCACACCCTTTGTTGCTGCTCTTTACGATTCCGATCAAGTTGAACTTGCTAATGAGTTGAGCACAGAAATTGCACAGCAATACATAGACTTGCTTAAACGGTTCTTGACGCTAGATGAGGAGCAGCTGTCTTATTTTGAAATGGAGATTGGTATTGAAATCGAGGCCTATAAGAGCTTGGTGTCGACTGTGAAACGAAATGAAAATGACATAGTGTTTTCTGAAGCGTTTGAGGAAACTTACAATGAAACCATTGCGGCGTTTTCTAATTTGGACTAAACAAAATCTTTCATCAGTGAAATAATGGTGTTTGCGTCTTGATCACCACTCTGCCGCCAAACCATTTCACCTCCTTTATAAATCATTAGAGTTGGTAAGCCTCGTACACGCAGTGCTTCTGAAAGTTTGGGGTTTTTTTCGATATCAATTTTAATGACTTTACCATTGTCACCCATGGCAGCCGCAACATCCCGAAGAACGGCGTGCATTTCCACAGAGTTTTCATCCAAATCAGAATAAAAATTGAGAAGGATAGGAATTTTAGCATCAATAATGTCTCCGAATTTTGACATAATGAGAGCTGTTATTCGATTGTCATTATATGCTAAAATAATATTTTGTGTCAAAATATGCTCCAAAAGTGCAAAATTCTGACCTCAATCGTAACAAACAAGCTGTCAAATCATAAGAATAATTTATACTTTTGATTTTAACAATGGTAAACGAAAAAAAACTCTTCCTCCTAGACGCCTACGCCCTGATTTTTAGAGGTTACTACGCATTTATAAAAAACCCAAGAATAAACTCCAAAGGCATGGACACCAGTGCTATTATGGGGTTTACAAACTCCTTATTTGATCTGATCAACAGGGAGAGACCCAACTATTTGGCTGTTGCTTTTGACAAAGGTGGCTCTGTCGATCGATCGGAAATCTACACAGAATACAAGGCCAATCGTACTGAAACACCTGAAGCGATTCGCATTGCTGTACCTTATATCCAAGCGCTGCTCGAAGCCATGCATATTCCTGTCATCGAAAAAGAAGGATATGAAGCCGATGACATTATTGGAACGCTGGCCAAACAAGCTGAAAACGAAGGCTTTACAGTGTATATGATGACTCCTGACAAAGACTTTGCACAGCTTGTCTCCCCTAATATCTTTATGTATCGTCCCTCGCGTCAAGGAAATGGCATTGAAATTTGGGGAGTGAAGGAAGTGCAAGAAAAGTTTGATGTAGAAGACCCAGAGCAAGTTATTGACTACTTGGGGATGATGGGTGATTCGGTTGACAATATTCCTGGTTTGCCAGGTGTGGGTGATAAAACTGCTCGAAAGTTTTTGGCACAATATGGATCGATGGAAAATCTACTCGCTAATACCCACGAAATCAAAGGAAAACTCAGAGAAAAAATTGAAGAAAACAAAGAACTAGGGATCCTTTCTAAAAAACTCGCTCGTATTATCTTGGACGTACCTGTGAGTTTTGATCAAAAAAAATATATCCTAGATCAACCGAACACAGAAAAAGTTTTAGAGATTTTTCAGGTGTTAGAGTTTCGTCAACTTAGTAATCGGCTTCAAAAAATTTTTTCAGTAGCAGAAGAAACGGTAAACCCTGCCAACAAATCCACAAAAAATGCTCCTGCCACATTTGATTTGTTCAATCAGCCAGGAACAGGTGAAATCGTATCAGAGTCGAGCCTCGAAACACTTTCAACAACCGAACACCTCTATCAAACCATACAAACACCCCAAGAAGAAGAAATGTTGTTGGAGTGGTTGCTTCAACAAAAATCGGTCTGCTTTGATACAGAAACCACAGGTTTAGACGAACTCATTGCCGAGCTGGTGGGTATCGCCTTTAGTTGGAAAAAAGGAACTGGTTATTACCTACCTTTCCCTAAAGATCGCACTGCCTGTGTAACAAAACTTGCCTATTTTGCACCTTTCTTCCAAAGCTCTGAAATCGAGAAAGTAGGGCACAACCTAAAATATGACATCAAGGTACTAGAGCAATATGGTATGAATGTTCAAGCACCTTTGTTTGATACTATGATTGCACATTATCTGATCAATCCCGACATGCGTCATAATATGGATGTTTTGGCAAAAAACTATTTGGGTTATCAACCACAACCTATAACAGAACTCATTGGAAAAAAAGGACCCAACCAAGAATCAATGCGAAATGTGCCCCTCGAAAAACAAACTGAATATGCTGTAGAGGATGCAGATGTGACCTACCAACTCAAAAATCATTTTGTCGCTGAGATGGCATCAAAGGAAGTAATCGATTTGTTCAACAAGATCGAATTGCCTTTAGTCAATGTATTGGCTGAAATGGAAATCGCAGGGATACATATCGACATCGATTATCTAAACGAATTGGCAGTACAGTTTCAAAAAGAAACAGCTACTCTTGAAGAGCGAATTTATGAGCAGGCTGGCGAACGCTTTAACTTGGCATCGCCAAAACAGCTAGGACCCATTTTATTTGACAAGCTCAAGTTGGTTGACAAGCCCAAAAAAACCAAAACAGGTCAATATTCAACTGCGGAAGACGTTTTGTCTTATTTGGCAAAAGACCATGCGATTGTTGCTGATATTTTGGAGTGGAGATCTGTCAAAAAATTAAGCAACACCTATATTGAGGCACTACCCCAACGGGTTAATCCCAAAACAGATCGTGTCCATACAATATTCAATCAAGCAGTTGCTGCCACAGGGCGATTGAGTAGCAATCATCCCAATCTTCAAAACATACCCATTCGGACAGAACGAGGTCAATTGGTTCGAAAAGCATTCATACCAAGAGATGACGAACATGTTTTACTCGCAGGGGATTATTCACAAATAGAATTGCGTGTGATTGCTTCGTTGAGTGACGATAAAGAAATGCAAGAAGCCTTTCAAAAAGGAGAAGATATCCACACCAGTACTGCAGCCAAAGTCTTTAATGTTGCTTTGGAAGAGGTTAGCAGAGAGCAAAGAAGCCAAGCCAAAACGGTTAATTTCGGCATTGTTTATGGGGTGTCTGCTTTTGGTTTGAGTAATCAAACGAATTTGAATCGAAAGGAATCCAAAGCTTTGATTGATGCCTATTACGAAACCTACCCACAGCTGAAATCATACATCAGAAAGCAAGTTGATTTTGCAAGAGAAAATGGCTATGTCGAAACCATTTTGGGTCGCCGGCGATACATTAGAGACATCCATTCGCAAAATAGTATTGTTCGTAGTGCTGCCGAACGCAACGCCGTGAATGCCCCTATTCAAGGAAGTGCAGCGGATATTATCAAAATTGCAATGTTACGGATTCATGAAAAATTAAAAGACTTTGACTCCCAAATGCTGTTGCAAGTGCATGATGAGTTGGTATTTGATGCAAAAAAATCAGAGCTCGTTGCATTGACAAACATGATTAAAACTGAAATGGAACAGGCCTACAAACTCCAAGTTCCTTTGGTTGTCGATGTGGGAACAGGCACCAACTGGCTTGAGGCACATTGATTTTGATAATTGTTTGCTTTTTACTCTATAAATTGTACATTTGCAGCCCGTTTTAAATTAACAGAAACAGAAATTGACAACGTATTAAATAAAAAATAGTGGACTCATTAAGTTACAAAACCGTATCAATCAATAAGAAAAACGCTGATAAACAGTGGGTTGTGGTTGATGCTGCGGATCAAATCTTAGGTCGTTTTTCGTCTAAGGTTGCAAAATTGTTACGTGGTAAATACAAGCCTAGTTTTACACCACACGCTGACTGTGGTGACAATGTCATTGTGCTTAATGCCGATAAAATCAAGCTCACTGGCGATAAATGGAATAAAAAAACCTATATCCGCCACACAGGCTATCCTGGTGGTCAGCGTAGTTTGACTGCTGGTGAGATCCACGAAAAAGATTCAACTCGATTGGTTGAAAAGTCCATCAAAGGTATGCTTCCCAAAAACAAACTTGGAGCGGAATTGTTCCGAAACCTCTATGTTATTGCTGGGTCTGAACATCCTTATGCTGGCCAAAAACCAACCGATGTAAATATCAACGAACTAAAGTAATTATGGAAATTATTCATACCATTGGTCGTCGTAAAACTGCAGTTGCTCGCGTTTATATGTCAGAGGGAAAAGGTGAAATAATCATCAACAATAAAGCATTAGACGCCTATTTTCCAACTGCAACACACCAGTATAAAGTTAATCAACCGTTCACACTGACTGACACTTTAGGGAAATACAATCTCAATGTTTCTGTCACAGGTGGTGGTCCAACTGGGCAGGTTGAGGCGATCCGTCTTGGCATTTCACGTGCTTTGTGTACTGTTGATAATGAGCACCGCTTGGCACTTAAGCCTGAAGGGCTACTCACAAGAGACCCTCGCATGGTTGAGCGTAAAAAGTTTGGGCAGAAAAAAGCCCGTAAAAAATTCCAATTCTCCAAACGTTAACCGTTTGATAGCATTGATATATCAATAAGTTCATTAATTAGTGTATAATTTGTTGCCATTAGTTTAGCATCTAAATGAGGAAGGCCGATATTCGCCACTTGTTCATTGCTATTCAGGGAACGTAAACGAAAACAACAATGTCAAAAATAGAAGTCAAAGACTTACTAGAAGCAGGTGTCCACTTTGGTCACCTTACAAGAAAGTGGAACCCCAATATGGCGCCCTTCATTCACATGGAGCGCAATGGTATCCACATTATCAATCTTTATAAAACAGTTGCTAAAATCGAGGAAGCGCAGCAAGCACTGCATAAAATTGCTTCTTCTGGTCGTAAAATCTTATTTGTAGCGACAAAAAAACAAGCAAAGGATATCGTATCTACAAAAGCAAGTGAAGTGAATATGCCTTATATCACTGAGCGCTGGCCTGGAGGGATGCTGACCAACTTTGTAACGATACGAAAGGCTGTTAAAAAAATGGCTGCGATTGATCGTATGAAAACAGATGGTACATTCAATACACTTTCCAAAAAAGAAAGGTTACAGGTCGATCGTATGCGTGCCAAGCTTGAAAAAAACCTCGGCTCGATTTCGAATATGACACGTTTGCCAGGTGCGCTTTTTGTTGTCGATATACGTCGAGAGCACATTGCTGTTCGCGAAGCACAAAAACTCAACATCCCCATTTTTGCGATGGTCGACACCAACGCTGACCCTCGTGATGTTAATTTTGCAATTCCTTCAAACGACGATGCGTCGAAATCAATTGATAAAATTTTAGGTCTTGTCACACAGTCCATAGCAGCGGGAACAAGTGAACGTCAAATGGAACGTGACGAAGCTAATGCAGCTCTAAGCGAAGGAGAAATGGTTCCAGAAACAGCTGAAACAGTAGAAGAATCAACTGCAGAAGCGCCAGCAGCTGAAGTAATAGAAGAGGCTGTGGCTGGAGAAGCTACTGTCGCCGTAAAGAAAAAGGCAGAGAAAGCACCTGTAAAAGATTTGAGTGGTAAAACAGTCGCCGACCTAAAGGCATTTGCCAAAGAAGCTGGTGTGACTGGTTATAGTAAAATGAAAAAAGCAGAATTAATTGCGGCTTTGTCCGCCTAAATCACTGATAATGTCAAAAATAAGTGCAGCTGATGTAAACAAACTCCGAAAAGCAACAGGAGCAGGAATGATGGATTGCAAAAAAGCCTTGGTCGAAGCTGAGGGTGACTTTGATTCCGCAGTAGAAATTCTACGTAAAAAGGGTCAGAAAGTAGCCGCCAATCGTGCGGATCGAGACTCCTCAGAGGGAGCTGTCATTGCAAGAGTCAATGATGAAGCAACTGTTGGTGTCATAGTTTCGGTAAACTGCGAAACGGACTTTGTCGCCAAAAACGAAAGCTATGTATCACTTGCCAACCAATTGGCAGATGTGGCCTTGAGTCATGATAGTTTGGATAGTTTTTTGGCTGCTGACTTCAACGGAATGTCTGTTGCTGATAAACTCACAGAACAGACAGGTGTGATTGGAGAAAAAATCGAAATCGGAGGATTTCAACGCCTCGAAGGAGCTTTTGTAGGTTCATACATTCATGCTGGAAACAAAATTGCATCCCTATCGAGCCTATCGGATTGTGTTGATGGTGCAGAACAAGCTGCCAAAAATGTGGCAATGCAAGCCGCTGCGATGAACCCCATTGCCTTAAATGAAGAGGGTGTTGATGCACGAACAGTTGAGAAAGAGATTGAGATTGCAAAGGATCAACTTCGCCAAGAAGGAAAGCCAGAGGCGATGCTCGACAATATCGCCAAAGGGAAACTCAAGCGATTTTTTAAAGATAATACCTTGGTCAATCAGGCCTATATCAAGGATGCAAAGCAAAGCGTGAGCGAATATGTAAAGTCTGTTGATTCTGGTCTAAGCGTGACTGGTTTTAAGCGTTTGGCTTTAGTTTAAAGCTTTGCCAACTAAAGAAAAGTAAAACCTCGGATATTCGAGGTTTTTTTTGCTCGTAATGCAAGGTTGTTTTTGGTTATATTTGCACAAATACAATCCATGCAATACAAACGTATACTTTTAAAACTCAGTGGTGAGGCACTTATGGGTGATCGTTCTCATGGGATTGACCCACAACGTTTGGCGGATTATGCCAGTGAAATCAAAAATGTTGTTGCGCAAGGAGTAGAAGTTGCCATTGTAATCGGAGGTGGTAATATCTTTCGGGGTGTTGCTGGTGCTAGTAATGGGATGGATCGTGTACAAGGAGATTATATGGGAATGCTGGCAACCATCATCAATGGTCTTGCCCTACAAAGCGCTTTGGAAGATGCTGAAGTACAAACGCGACTGCAAACAGCTCTTAAAATCGAAGCGATCGCCGAACCATATATCAAAAGGCGTGCTGTTCGCCACTTGGAAAAAAGACGTGTGGTTATCTTTGGCGCAGGCACTGGAAATCCGTTTTTTACAACTGACTCTGCAGCTGTACTTCGAGCAATTGAAGTTGAAGCAGATGTCATATTGAAAGGGACTCGCGTTGATGGTATTTATGATGATGACCCAGAAAAAAATAAAAATGCTGTTAAATTTGAGTCCATTAGTTTTAATGATGTTATTCAAAAAGGACTCAAAGTGATGGACAGCACTGCCTTTACTCTTAGCCAAGAGAATGAATTGCCTATTATTGTGTTTGACATGAACACTCCTGGCAACCTTGAACAGGTGGTTGCAGGTAAAAATATCGGAACCAAGGTAAATTAGAAATTATGGAAGACATTAACTTTATCATGGATGTTGCCAAAGAGTCTATGGAAAAATCGTTAGAGCACCTTGATAAGGCTTTTATCAATATCCGTGCAGGCAAAGCGAATCCTGCGATGTTATCCTCTGTGAAAATGGAGTACTATGGGACGCAAACCCCACTGAGTCAGGTGGCAAATATCAATACCCCTGATGCGCAAACCTTGTCCGTTCAGCCATGGGACAAAACACAAATTCCTGAAATCGAAAAAGCCATTCTTGTTGCAAACCTTGGATTTAACCCCTCAAACAATGGTGAGTCGGTCATTATCAATATCCCACCACTTACTGAAGAAAGAAGGAGAGAGTTGGTCAAACTCTCTAAGGCAGAAGCAGAAAATGCAAAAGTAGGGGTTCGAAATGCGCGTAAAGATGCAAACAACGAACTAAAAAAAACAGAGCTTTCTGTAGACCAATTGGGCAATGCTGAAGTTGATGTGCAAGCCCTTACTGATGATTACATCAAAAAAATAGATGATAAATATGCTTCGAAAGAGGACGAAATCATGAAGGTCTGAAAACAGAAATACTTCTTCAATTGCTATGATCAAATGGGTTAAGACTCGTTTTTGGAGCTCCGTTGCATCGCTCATTCTTCGTAATAGGGTTTTTTGCATCCTCTTAATTGTTGCAGCCACTGTTTTTTTTGGGTTACAGTGGAAAAACATACGCTTTAGTTTTAATGAAGCAAGTCTCCTCCCCGACAACCACCCTTTCAACCTAAAGTACCAGTCATTTGTCGATCGTTTTGGAGATGAGGGGAACCTCATCGTTTTGGCAGTTCAAGACTCTACTTTGTTCAGCCCCGATAAGATTCAACAATGGAGCTCGCTTACCAAATCGTTTAAAGGGCTAGACGCAGTTTCTGCTGTTACAGGAATTGGCAACTTAAAACAGCTTCGGAAAAACACCCAACAAAAAAGTTTTGTGGTGGAAGATGTGCCTTATCAATTGGCGCGTGACCAACAAGAGGTGGACAAGCTAGAAAAGAAACTCCTTGAACAATCCCCCTTTTTTCATGGGGTTCTTCTCAACCCTGAAACAGAGGTGTACCTGACAATCATCACCCTCAAAAAAGAAGTTGTCAACGCCAAAGAGCGAGAGCTTTTTGTCACTAATGAACTTTTGCCCAAAATCAGTGCCTTTGAAGAAGCATCTGCTTTGGACGTTCATATTTCGGGGATGCCCTATGTTCGAACAATCAATGCCTTTACCATTTTGAGTGAGATTCGGATGTTTGTTATTGTTGCTGCACTGGTTACGACCTTAATTTTCTTTTTCTTCTTTCGATCCTATCGAGCAACTTTTATTTCTATGATCGTCGTCGTCATCGGTGTCATGTGGGCCTTTGGGATATTGGGCTTTTTTGGATTTGAAA
>CAXGAP010000018.1:0-22335 GCA_964008075.1 uncultured Flavobacteriaceae bacterium | reverse complement strand
AGTGCCAAGCGATATTCTGCCAATATGACTTTGACATCATCTAACATGTTGTTATGAATATCAGCAACAGAGCGTGCATCATATCCAACATTATCATTATCATCCCTTCCTCTCAGCGCTACACCTTTGTCAATAATAAATACATAGGGCGAACCTAGGGTTTCATCCAATGATAAGGGAGTATTGAGTCGATCGAAGACCAATTGAATTTGTAAAGGGTCCAGAAATACAAATTTCCATCCTCTGGCATCTACTTGAGTGCTTCGCGAAAGCTCATCAACCAACTGATTGCATTCCTCTTCTGTACCTTGTGGTTGAACCATCAAAAATTGAAAGTCTTCAAACCCATGGAAACGCTTGTAGATTTTTTGATTGAGATTCAAAGCATTTCCTTTCTTTTGGGAAACATCATTTCCCAAAAATCCAAGTATGGTGATTTTATCTTTGAATTGCTCATCCGAAAACTCAGCAACATCAACAACTGTGTTGGTCACGACTGGAAGTTTTGCAAAGTGATTTACACCAGATGCAAAGAAAAGATACACCACTAGTGGGAGGACAAACAACACGCTAAGTACGATGTACTTTTTCACGTAATGGTCTTAAAAATTCCAGGAAACAAATCCGTCTGTCATCACATCATAAATGTAATCCGCCTCGATCAATAGTATAAAAATAAGATATGGGATAAGGATCAAAAGTGGTAAAACTATCGAGCTGGTAAAGTTTCGTCTTTCATCTCTCAGGTGCATAAAGTCCCAAGCGATATAGTATGCTTTAATGATTGTAAGTATGATAAAAATCCAATTGAGAAGCTTCATTCCTAAGAGTGTATTCATCAGCACTTGTGGTTTAAAAATTCCAAGAACGACCTCGATAAGAGTAACGATGGATAAAAAAATCAAAACCCCCCAAATTTTTTGGGTTATGGATTTGAAGGTTAAATACCCGCGAAAGATTGATAATTTATGTTCTGCTGCCATGACTATACCAAATAAAAGAATGTAAATACAAATACCCAAACAAGGTCAACAAAGTGCCAATACAAGCCTACCTTTTCCACCATTTCATAGTGCCCTCTTTTTTCATAGGTACCAATGACAACATTGAAGAAAATAATGAGGTTGATTAAAACTCCTGTGAAAACATGAAAGCCATGAAAGCCAGTGATGAAGAAAAAGAAGTTCCCAAATAGTGGGCTTCCGTACTCATTGCGAATTAGGTTAGCCCCTTCAACTACATACACGGCCTGTGAGATTTTGTTGATAGAGTCTTCTCGATTGAGTACAATTTTGTGTCCATGCTCATCATTTTGTTGGGTTTTGATCAACAGTAGATCGTTGGCTAAAAATCCTGATTTGATCTCATCCAAAGAGTAGGTAGGTAAAGTGGATTCTGTTACATACCAAACCCCATTTTTTGATTGATGCTGTGCTCTATCTGTAGGAATTGATGCTGCAAACGAACTCAAATTGACTCTTTCCCCAGTGTCTGCACTAACAAACTGTAAAATCTGACCTCCTTTTGTTTCGACTGCACCATATTGACCATTGATAAAGTTTTTCCATTCCCAGGCTTGTGAGCCCAAAAAGACTGCGCCCCCAACAACTGTGAGAAGCATGTAAAAAGCGACTTTATTTTTATTCATATGATGTCCTGCATCAACTGCAAGAACCATTGTTACTGATGAAAATATGAGTATAAAAGTCATCAGTGCTACATAGTACATCGGAGCATCTACGCCATGTAAAAAAGGGAAGTGGTTGAACACCTCATCGGCAATAGGCCAAGAATCGATGTACTTGAAACGAGAGAAGCCATAGGCTGCGAGGAAACCTGAAAAAGTAAGCGCATCGGAGACGATGAAAAACCACATCATCATTTTTCCATAACTCGCATTTAGGGGTTTGTTACCTCCTCCCCATATATTTTCATTTTCTGATTGGTTTGTCAAGGTAGCGTCCATAATAATGCATTACAATTTTGGATATACAAAAATACGTGATTTATCGCAAAAAATATAGAAACAGAAACAAATAGACCCATAAAAATCCTAAAAAATGCCAGAAGGTGTGAGCAAGGGAAAATCCAAGTGGATTTGTTGCATACTTTCCGCGACTAAAATTGGTGATTACGACCAATAAAACAATAAGACCTGCAATTAAGTGCGCAAGGTGAACCAAGACCAATACATATAGAAATGAAGTGGTTACATTGCTTTGGGCTCCAGTGAAATAATAGCCCATGTCAACTAAAGATGAAAACCCCTGAAATTGAAAAATCACAAATGCGATTGCCAAGGCTAGAGTTGCCCAAAGGTAAGCAGCAGTTGTTTTGGATTGTTTCATCAACTCTTTTTTGGCAAGCCAAAAAGTGAGGCTGCTTAAGAGAATCAAAAGGGTGCTCCAATAAAGAGATGCTGGTAAACTAAAATTTTCAAGCCAGTCAGGTCGTGACTTGCTTACCACATAGGCGCTTGTTAAACCTGCAAAAGTCATGGAAATACTAATCATTGAAAACCACAACATCATTTTTTTTGCACGAATCTTTTTTACTTGTTCCATTAGATCAATTTATCAATTACATAAATGATTTGAATGAGTGAGATATAGATCACACTGACGATCATCAATTGTCTTGCCGATTGCTGATCAAGCTTTTGAAAGAGACGCATGGCAGAGATAATTAGCCATACTCCTGACAGTGCAACCAAAACAGCAGCACCCACTGATATCTGCAAATCACCTGTCAATCCCAGCACTGGAAAGACAGATATGACTAGTGTCCAAATGCTGTAGAGTACTGCTTGCAAAGCAGTTTTTCGATCTCGTTTTCCACTTGGCAGCATATTGATTCCTGCACATTGATAGTCATCAAACATCAACCATCCAATTGCCCAAAAATGAGGGAATTGCCAAAAAAATTGAATCATAAAAAGTGTTCCTGCTTCAAGGCCAAACGATCCTGTTGCAGCCACCCACCCAAGCATAAATGGAATTCCACCAGGAAATGCCCCAACAAAAACTGCCAGTGGTGTTTTTGTTTTTAAGGGTGTATAAACACTCGTATATAAAAACATTGAAATGGCAGCAAACATCGATGTTTTAGGGTTGATCGCATACAAGGCTGTCAAGCCTAAAATCGATAGGACAACAGCAATCCAAAAGGCAGTTGTAGGAGTCATATAGCCTAATGGTATCGGGCGATTTTTGGTGCGTTTCATGACTGCATCAATATCATGTTCAATTATTTGATTAAAAGCATTGGATGCACCAGCGATGGCCAAACCACCAAAAAGAAGCAAACTCAATTCGTTGGGATCAATAGTTTCACATCCCAGAATATAACCAGCAATGCTTGAAAATACGACGCTAAAACTAAGGCGAGCTTTGGTCAGTTGAGCAAAGTGTTGTGCAAAAGCTAGTACAACAGTTATAAATTTAGTCTGTGAAATGGTTGTCTTTATCATGTAGCAATTCGTTGGTAAAGATACTGCACCTTTGTACTTTAGACAATGATTCGACATAAAAAACCCATTAAAACTGGCTTCGTATTTTATTGCAAACGGAAGGTAATTGGGATGCTAAAGGGTACGCGTACTGGGCGACCTCTTTGCTTGCCTGGCGTCATTTTGGGTAGTTTTCCAATAATTCTTTGCGCTTCTTTCTCTAGATTTTTGTCTGGACCTCTAGTTCGGATCCCTACAATTTCTCCTCCTTTAGAAATTACAAACTGAACATACACTCTGCCTTGAATCCCCATTTCTTGAGCAATCTCGGGATAGCGAAAATTTCTACTGATGTGACGTTGAATTTTTTCTTGAAAGCAATCTCTACGCTTGTCTTTCGCAACACGTTCGCAACCAGGGAAAATTGGCACGTCTTCAATAATTGCAAAAGGAACATCTACATCAAAATCATCTAAAACCTCAACTTCCTCAATAATTTCCTCTTGGGTGGTTTCAGTTGATTCGATAATTGTTTCTTCCACTTCTTCCTCATCCTCAACAATCTCAATAATTTCAGGGGCTGGTGGTGGTGGTGGTGGTGGGGGGGTTTTGATTTGTTCAGTCAATGGAACCTCTTCATCATCATCATCATCTATTTTGAGTTTTTGCAATAAAAGATCAGATGCTTCATAGGTTTTCCATTCGATTGCGCGCCATGACACAAACAAAATAACACACAGTCCTATCAAGAAATAAAGACTGCTGTTTTTGTTTAGATCAGCTTTTGGGGTTTTTTTAGGTCTCATACTTAATTCTTAAGAAGTGCACTAAAATAACAATTTTATGGAACTAGAAATAATCATTTGAAATTAACTCTAAAAAAGTGTTCCAAAACGATAGCTAAAAGGATCCCAACAATGTTGGCAAACAGGTCTAAGATGTCCATATTTCTTTGAACTGGCAGGATTTCTTGTAAAATTTCCAAAACCAACCCAAAAAGGATAACCAACAGGGCTGTTTTTATCAACCCTCGATTGCTTGGCTCCTCAGTGCTTTTGATCCAAAAAAAGGTCAATCCAGTATAATACAAACAGTGAATCAATTTGTCCGAGAGGTTGAATGTGAATTGTTCCATTTGCTGAGGTGGCAACAAAGAACCCGCAATGGCAATCATAATCAAAATAAAGGTAATTACTCTAGCAGTTCTAGCTCTGAACAATAGATGCATAGGCCTCTGCATTTAGTAGGTTCTCGATCTCATCTTGATTTTCTATCTCAATCTTCACCATCCAGCCTTGACCATATGGGTCGGAATTAATAAGTTCGGGGGTGTCGGTCAGTGCATCGTTAAACGATATAATTTTTCCAGAGAGAGGAGCAAATAAATCTGATACTGTTTTGACTGCTTCAACAGTTCCAAAAACTGCTTCACTCGCCACTGTTTCGTCAATTGTATCCACCTCTACATATACTATATCCCCTAATTCTCCTTGGGCAAAATCGGTTATCCCAACAGTTGCGATATTATTTTCAATCAGAACCCATTCGTGGTCTTTTGTGTATTTAAGTTTTTCTGGAATATTCATTGTCAAACGGTTGTGAAGTGTAAAAGAAAGAATTTTGTGGTTAATTACCAAAGTTATAGCGCAGTGTTATCCCCGATCGGATATTTGTTTGGGGAAAAGCTGTTGAAATTGCAAACTTTGAAAAAGTGTGATCGTAGAAGAATAAGGCTGTAAGGTTTCGCGAAAGTGCATAATCAGCAGATAATTTTAGTGACCATAGACGTTGACCTGCTGTAACTTGGTTATTCAATAGGTCGAGGTTTCGAACGATCGTGATATTGTCACGAATCGACAAGTCGCCTTTGATATTGATATCGCCTTTCAGTGTTGTTCTTTTGCCGCCAAGATTGGTGCGAAAGGGAACAGATTTTATACGATATCCCGTTCCAATGATCAGTTCTTTTCCACTAGTTTCTGTGAGAAGGTTATTGTCCAAGCTCAGAGACAACGCACGGTCTCTTTTGATTTCAACATTGAATTGAAAACTGTTTTTAAGTTCAAAATCAACCTTAATCAATGGGTTGAATTGCTCCACCAAATTGATATTTGTATAAAGGGTTTCGTTGAGGAAGTTACCTCCTTGATCAAGTTGATTGGGAATAGTCTGATCATAATTTAGGTTGGTTTGGAAATTGTTTAGTGTGTGACTGGCACGATACCCATGAGCAATGGAAAAGCGTTGAAAGTATTTTTTAAACAGCTTTGTTTTCATCAAACCTGTGTATTGCAGTGCCCAATTGGGGAGTGGTGTTTCACGCGTAGCAGCAAGGGGAACTGTTTCAGGATTTTGTCCCGAATAGGCAGCCAAGAAAGCAGGAATTAAAACAGCTTGATTGATTTTTCCATATCCAACGGGAAAGCCATCTGCGTCAACATTTGAGGGGTCAAGACCTCTATCATTTGCCAAACGCTGTGCAACAATCAGTCGATTGTTTTTTAAGTCCTCAAAAGTTTGGTCATCAACACCCCCAGACCCAAAAGCAGTATTGATCAAAATGGTTGACACTTCAAAGTTACCAAAGGTGTTGGGGTTGAGGGCATTATAAGTATCATCAATCACGATAAAATTTTCGCCAAGATTCTCAGACAGTGTGCGATTTCCACTAATATCGATTTGTAAGCCTTCGATTAAACTCACTTCAGCAGAGTAGCTAAATTCTGTATTATGCACGTGTGTAAACTGTCCATTGAAGCTAGGGAATTGGGTAAGCCAACCACGTTTTGCAGCCTCATAACGGATTTCGCTTTGGCTACCCAGCGCAAATGATAGCCCAGGGTTCGAAGTGCCCAAAAATCCAACATTTTGTGTATAACCAGGCAACATTGTTCCATTGTTTTCAGCATAGGTGAACTGCAATCGTTTGAGAGCAGTAGCAAGTCCAACTAAAGAGTTGATCAATTGTCTTTGAATGGCGTTATCATTTCTCAATTTTTTCTTTTCTAATTTAAGGGTACGATAAATTTTTTGAAAATTAAAAGTGGAATTAAGGTTGTGTGTGTTTGCGTTTTGTATGGTGTTGACCACGCCAAGAACATTGCCAAACTCATCCTCCACTTCACTCAAAGATTCTGACCCTCGCTGCCAATTAAAGTCGCCAGAATAGCTGTAGGTTCCGTCGATAAAATTCACCAACGGAATTAGCCTGAAGGGAAGATTATAGGTTAACCCAAGGCGCTGGCTAAACTGGTTTGGATCTCCCACATCCCAAATACCATCCCAGATGTCAAGCTGCTGGTTGACTTTTGCCGTACCTGATTGTTCGTCATAATAATTTCGAACAATATTTTTGCTCGATGCAGTGAAATCAAATCGAAGGGACTTAGTCAAATTATGATTAAGAGTAAACACCCAATCAAAAATATAGTTTCGTTGTTGCAACTTTGGTAATGCAAGTTGTTGTGAAGCATCCACCCCCTCCAAAAACACCTCTCGAAACTGCTGACTGTTAAACGTTCGATTGATGTTTGTTGACAAGGAAACACTGCTTGGAATCGGGTTGATGTTGATCGCACTCAACCATTTTAAATAGCTTTTTGTGTTGATAAATGTAAGCTTGGAAAAGGGTTCGATTGACAATGGCTCAAATCCATATTGATAGCCAGCACCCATTCGCAAGTTTTGAAAGGTATAATCCTCGATTTCGTAATCACTTCTTTTTTCTTCATTAAATGAATATGACAAATCGAAGTTTTCTATGTCGAAAAAGTCTTTTCGCTGTTCAGGGGCTCGTTGCTTTCGCACACCAATGAGGTTTATACTCTTTTGTTGGGACTGGCTCACAGCTTGATCTCGAATTGCATATTTACTCTCTTGATCGGGAGAACTATCCAAACGATCTTGTAATTTGAGGTCCTGATAAAATGGGTCGTATTTGGGGGTAATAACCTCTTCAGAAAAGCTATAGCTCAAGGGCAGTTGAATCCCCCATTTTTTTGGTAGAAGCTGCCCTACATTCACATTTGTATTCATCCCATACCCTTTAGTGTCATCTTGATTTCTGAGGTTTGGAATTTGGTCGATATTACCAAAGCCAACTGATGAGATATTCCCATTTAGGTTAATGGTGGCAAAGTCTGCGATATTGGTATCGAGTTCTGCAACAGATGCCCATCCACCTTCAGAATCAATTTCTGCCAAACGAAGTTCGTTAAACCAAACCTCTCCATGTAGATAATCGCCTGGTGATTCTGATGGGTTTTTAACCCCAACCATCAAAGTTCTCACTTGGCCTAAAGTCGGATTGCCTCGTACTGCAATTTTATATTTTTTATCCCCTGGCAAACTGCTGATAGGCGTAAACTCATCAATCTGATTCAGATCCTCATCAAAATAGGTTGCCCCTACCAAACTTCGATTTTGTATCGACTTTGCCTTGGCGCCAGTAAATAGCGAAAGTGGGACGTCAATCGAATTGGATTCAGGCTGCCAAACTTCTTCGGAGCTGAGGTTGTTGGCAACCCCCTCTGTATAGGCGGTTGGTTGAAGTGGCACTTCTATTTGATAGTAGTTTTCAGTCATGTCGGTACCGATTCGCATGAAAGCGACCATACGCTTATCCAAATCATCTAACGAACCATCGCCAGGCAGCGGCGTTCGATTGGGTAGCGATTCTGCATGGATAAACATTTTGATGTGTTTGTATTGACGCATGTCGACATCAATATTTTTGTACACCCCTTTTAAGTCTTTTGGTTCGAGGTCTTGGACGCGCAATGATAAAGACTGCTCGTTCTGACGAATAACACTATTGAAGTTATTGAGCTGTTCACGAACAATGCCAGGTGGCAGTTTATAGTTGATCGGAATACGATTTTCATTTTCCAATACATTGACAGTACTAACATCAACAGAGGTATTTGAGCTTGTAATTTGTGCTGTATTGAGGGGTTGGTTGTACCTCCGCCAGTCGCCACGAACCAAGTCAAATGTTCCAAACCGAAAGACAACTGGCCTTGTGAAACCTTTGAGCCACATTCGCATAAAACGCACCGAACGAAGATCTGACATATTGTTGATCGCTTCAAAATAGGAACGAAGGACAGGGTTGTCGTAATACTCTGGTCGAACAGGAATTTTGAATTGCAACCATCGAGAAGTTGTTTTTTCACCATTGGCAAGTTCAACATTGTTGTTGAGTCGTACATCTGCAATAAAAGGGTGTGAACCAACACTCATGTTTTTTTGAATGGGGATTTTATACTCAAAATAACTGTCGATTGTATTCATCGTATTGTCTCTGTTGAGATCCTCTGCATCTGGTACTGTGTAGGATCCTCGGTTATTATCAGTCACTTCCAAAATAGAGTTTCCATCAGTGCCATTGTATCGTTTATATCGATTGAGAATTGATCCATTTGCTTGTAAAAAATACTGATAGTTATCACCTGCTGGGTCGCTGCTTTCACCTCCTACACTCGAGGAATAAAGCAGCCCTTCTTCTTCATCGGAGAGCCCATCATAACCAACGTCTTGTCGTTCTCTGTTTGCAGCATTCGCATCAAATGCATATAACAATGATTGGGTTGCTGGCGTTCTCGCCCAAGCTGTCTCATAGGTCAGCGATAGACCATCAGAGCCAGGAAGGCCATTTTCATATTGCTTGCGCCCATCACGTAAAACATCCTCAGAAATACTCCCCAAGTTAAAGATCAAATCTCCCAAATTTTCATCTGTTAACTCGTCGTTTTCGGAAAAAGTATCAAGCATCCAAAACTCTATATATTCAACATTTGCCTGATCGAAGTTTGTACTGTTAAGGGCACGTGTAATCCCTGCCCAATTTTCTGATGGGTCAGTGATAAAACTGTTAAAAGAGTTGGTGTTATATGGCCCCTTTTCATCTGGATAATATGCCAAGTCCATGGTGTATTGAACTGAGGTTTGGCCTTGCACCAAGTCTTGTTGAGGAAAAATTTCGTTGATAAAAACACGTCGCACTTCGTCTTCTGAGAGGTCATTGTTTGAAATCTCGGAAGGACGCTGATTAGAATAAAAAACAGGGTCAATGGTGTACCAAGCCAACCTTGCGCGGTGATGACCTCCAGTCAAATCGTCAATTGGGGCATTATATCCTTCAACATTGGCAGCAGGTACACTCGACAGTGCCCATGACTGCACGTCTCTCAAGTCGATATTGCTTTGTGCACCTTCAAAGTCATCAATATAAGTTGTTGCCTCTCCTCCGAGCTCTGTTCCTTTTGGGGTTCGCGAGAGTAAGTAGGCAATTTCTCCTCTAAATGAAATGTTTGACATCACGTCCGTGTCGATATTGGGCAGCTTATTCACTATCCTTGTCAAAAATGGAACTTCGTTCGAAAAGGTAGAACTCATCCCAAACATGGTGTTGTTGACTGGCTCTAGCCCATAGTTAGCTTTTTGGGTCAGTGGTCGTTCGCTGAGATTCATAACTGTTGCTCCCATCAAAAAATTATCACTGAACTTATGCTCAACATGAACGCCACTAAAGCGTTTGTTTTGTTGACCAAAAAAAGAATTGCTTTCTGTCGAAACCTCAATGGGTGTATTTGAATTTTTTAAATTTTCGTTAAGAATGGTAACACGCCCGAGTTGGTAGTTTACAGAGTAATCAATACCCTCTTGCAACAGTCGTCCTGCAGCTGTAACACGCACTGAGCCACGTGGCACATTGAACGCTCCCAACGAAATTCCTCCCCCTCCACCACTTGATTTATATCGTCCTTTGAGTTGAAATTTGTTTTGAGCTGCATAATCAATGGCTTCTGATTTTGTGAGTTTATACATCTCTGGAAAGACATATTTATCTTGATTTGCGTTGTATGTTGCTGCTACATCATAATCCTCACTTGTATCTGCCTTTAGGGTGTCAAATAAAAATTCGCCAAAAGGCTCAACTTTTGGAAAAATAATACGTCCATTTTCTCGATCAACAGTTACCCCATCAACAAAATCAAAGAACCCATCCCCACCATCCTGGAGGTCATTGTAAATGTTCAATCGATCAACCCCAAAAACATTGAGCAACACACGCTCATCAAGTCCAGCTGGCCATATATCATCTTCCATTGGGGTAATATAATTTATGGGGGAAGGGTCTGAAAACAAGAGGTTAAACACAAAGCCATCTTGATCAAGTTGATAAGCACCTATGTTGTAGATGTTTTTCATCATCAAGTCCCACACAGGTTGCTCCACATTGGTCAGATTACTTCGAAGTAGTTTGACAACTAAGCTATTGTTCAGCACTTGTTGACTTTGACCAATACCAGTACTGCTGCTCGAGGGAACTCCATCGCCTGCAAACTCCCCAACTTGAAAGGTTTGACCACCAACTGTATATTGAAAAGAAACCCCTAAAATTTCGTCATTATTGAGTCGCTGTTTTAGAGATATATACCCCAACTTTGGGTGAAAGCTATAGTCTGTTGGTTCGAGTTTTCTAGCACTTTCAAGTACAGCATAATCGATGCCCTCTTGCACCACATCAGAAAGAGACCCAAAGCCATTTCGAGTTGTGGCTATATCTCGGATAGCATTTGTTAAAATCCCACTACCCAACTGTTCTGGGTTGAGTCCATTGGCCTTGTTATCAGGATATCCAGTGGCACTTGATGCTGTAAAAAAATTAGATGACAAATCATCCAGACGTGTTTTGTCAGAAGCTGTCTCTCCCAAGTCTTGCAAAGCAACTAGGTTGCGAACATTGTTGGTTTGCGCATTTCGATTTGTGACCCACACCTCAATGCGGGTGATTTGTACGGCTGTGTTGATATAGGGATAAGTTGCAATCGCAGTATCATATTGGTCACGGAAATACTGTGCCAAAAAGAAGTGACGATCATCCTCATAGTCAAGGGCAAAAAGTGAAAACTCATCCAAACTGCCGTCTGCATCTGTCATCATCCGCTGCGTTTGGGAACGTTGCTCCGAAATCACAGCTGAGATATTTGTGTTCCCAAATTTGAGATCCGCTTTTACACCAAACAAGCTTTGTGCACCAGAGATCAAAGAGCTGTTGAGTGGCATACTTACATTTCCGATTTCTAGTTTCTGTAAAATTCCATCTTCATTGCCACTGTAGCCATCTTTCAAACTTTTGATTTTATCAACTCCACCTTCTAGGCGATCGACCTCGTTTTGGATACGCCCAATGGCGCCACTGGCCGAGGACACTGCATTCCCAGTACGACCCCCAACAGACTGAGTCAAATCATCTGTTGAAGGAGGAAAAAAATCAAGTTTGATAAGGTTCTGAAAATCAAAGGTTGACTGAGTATCGTAATTGGCATTGATGCGAAAACGCTCACCAATATTTCCAACCAAACCGACACTGATTCGCTGATCAAAATCAAATCCAAAACTACTTTGATTACGTGGAGATAGCGCAGGGTTACCTGATTTTTGATAACGCACTCCCAAGTCGATTCCAACTGATCCTTTAGGTATAATTTGAATAACATCACTACCAAATAAGCGACGAAACAAATCAGATCTAACATATAAGTCAGGGAGTAAATTCTTTTGCTGGTCGGGGTTGTCTACGTCACCAGAAAGCAAGGCTTGTTTGTCATTCATGTATTTGAGTGCCTCTTTGCGCATTATCCGATCGAGATACTCTTCTGGGGTCAATGTGAGTGGTGCATTGATGTTGATTTCTCCAACTTGGACAGTATAAATATAGAGGTCTAGGTTGGGGTCATAAGTATATTCTTCTTCAAAAGAGGCTGGGAGTTTTTTTAACGCAAGATTTTTAATAGCAGGAGAAAACTGAAGGATATCGTTTTGAGCAAGACCATTCCATGATAACATCAATAAAGCAAACCAAAGTATCCTTCGGATTGATACCACCAACTGCATATAAACTATAATTTATTCAACGCATTACGAATCAGGCGCTCAACACTCATTTCAGCATCCATTGATAGAAGTTCGTCGAGAATTTTCACACATGATTTGGTTTGGTAACCTAAGACTACCAAAGCAGATAACGCCTCTTCTCTGTTCGTATTGCTTGAAACTGCAGGAATTCCTGCATCTGCTATAACAGATTGTACTTTATCGCGAAGTTCAATTACAACACGTTGAGCGGTTTTGGCGCCAATCCCTTTTACAGATTGTATAACGTTTACCTGATCACTCTGTATGGCCTGACCTATTTCACTCGGGCTTAAAGAGGATAGCATGGTACGAGCAGTATTGGCACCAATGCCCGAAATTCCAATGAGCAATCGAAAAAGTTGACGCTCCAAATCTGTACTAAATCCATAGAGAGTATGTGCATCTTCTCGCACCTGTAAATGGGTGTAAAGCTGAATGTTTTCGTCGTCTTTAATTTGCCCATAGGTAAACAAGGATATGTTGACCAAATAGCCAACCCCCTGACAATCAACAACTACTGATGTAGGAGATTTTTCAACAAGACGACCCCGGAGTTGTGTAATCATAGTTTTCTCTCAAAAATAACGATTATTTTATCATTATAATGATCAAATGACATAGGCTTATTTCAAAAATTCAAGGTTGCGTTTTAAACCTGAAAATTGAGTTCTCTGTACAGCACTTTCTGCGAACAAACGATCAAAAACTGCCTCGGTAATTTCATGCCAATCATCACTGCTCATCTGCAATAGTTCGGATGAGGGTTCAAACTTTGGTTCGTTGTGAGGTGTCGAAAACCGATTCCATGGGCAAACATCCTGACATACATCACACCCAAAAGTCCAGTTGTCAAACTGCCCCTTGACCTCCTGTGGAATAGCATCTTTGATTTCAATAGTAAAATAGGAAATACATTTGCTTCCATCCACTTGATAAGGTGCTATGATAGCATCTGTTGGACAAGCATCAATACATGCTGTGCAAGAGCCACAATGATCGGTTACAGGTGTATCTAGTTCTAGTGATAGATCGGTAATCAACTCTGCAATAAAGAAAAACGACCCTGTTTGTTTCGATATCAAATTGGAGTTCTTTCCAATCCAACCCAAACCAGCTTTGGCTGCCCAGGCCTTGTCTAGCACAGGGGCAGAATCGACAAAAACACGTCCATGTATCTCTCCGATTTCTTGCTGTAGTACTTGCATAAGTTCAAACAGTTTGTCTTTGATTACAACATGATAGTCCTTTCCATAAGCATATTTAGATATCTTGGGTGCAGTGGGGTCTGATTGAGTGTTTTTTGGGTAGTAGTTATACAGCAACGACACCACACTTTTTGCCCCTGGAACCAGTTTTGTTGGATCTAATCGCTTGTCAAAGTTTCGTTCCATATAGGTCATACTTCCATGATGACCTTGCTGTAGCCACTGCTCCAAACGAGGTGCCTCTTCCTCTAAAAATCCTGCATTAGAGATTCCACATGACAAAAACCCAAGTCGCTTTGCATGCTTTTTAATGAGTTGACTATATTGAGCTGCGAGATTCAAAACAAATCTCCTTGTCGATTCGATTTTGTACGACCCAAATGACGATAGGCAAGATCTGTAACTTCACGTCCGCGTGGGGTACGCACAAGAAAACCCTCTTGAATCAGAAAAGGTTCATAAACTTCTTCCAAGGTTTCTGCACTTTCAGACACTGCAGTAGCGAGGGTATTGATGCCTACCGGGCCACCTTTAAACTTGTCCATCATGGTGCTAAGAATCTTATTGTCCATCTCATCCAAACCATGGGCATCGACATGAAGTGATTCGAGACCATACTTGGCTATTTTCATATCTATATTTCCATCACCCTTGATTTGTGCAAAATCACGAATTCGTCTCAACAAGGCATTTGAAATTCTTGGTGTACCCCGACTTCTACTAGCAATTTCGATAGCAGCTTCGTTGCTAATCTTGATGTTTAATATGTCTGCACTCCTCTCCACAATGGTTGACAAAATTTCAATGCTGTAATAATTGAGTCGACTATTGATTCCGAAACGAGCGCGCATAGGAGCTGTTAGCAGTCCAGATCGGGTAGTTGCTCCAATGAGCGTAAAAGGGTTGAGAGTGATTTCGACTGTTCGAGCATTGGGCCCTGACTCAATCATGATGTCGATTTTATAATCTTCCATGGCTGAGTAGAGGTATTCTTCTACGATTGGGCTCAAACGATGGATTTCATCTATGAACAATACATCTCTAGGTTCGAGGTTGGTTAGCAATCCTGCCAAGTCTCCTGGTTTGTCGAGCACTGGCCCTGAAGTCACCTTTACCCCAACTTGCAATTCATTTGCCAAAATATGAGCGAGTGTCGTTTTTCCAAGACCCGGGGGGCCATGTAAAAGGGTATGGTCTAAGGCATCCTCACGTTGGTTGGCAGCCTGAACAAAGACTTGCAAATTGTCGAGAACTTGAGGTTGTCCCATAAAGTCTGCAAAGCGCAGCGGTCGTAATGCACGATCGATATCATGTTCTTCAGGTGTGAAATACTCTCCGTTTGGATCTAAATGTTCGTTCATTTTTCCAAAGATAACCAAAAATAAACGCCAATGACGTATAAAAAAACCCTCTATTAAGAGGGTTTCTTTCGTTTGATTCGGTCAGTGACTTTGTCGCTAGTGTTGCAACTCTTTCTCACCTTTTTTAATAGGTATATGCTGAGGAACAAAATCTTCTTCGTGTCCTGGCTTTGAGTAGTCATAGGCCCATCGATGTACTTCAGGGATATCTCCCTCCCAATTGCCATGGAAATGTTTGATAGGTGCTGTCCATTCTAGGGTGTTGGATTTCCAAGGGTTTTGAACAGTTAGCTTTCCGTAGAACATGCTGTGTATAAAATTGTATAAGAAAACAATTTGCGCTGCACCAGCAATGAGTGCAAAAATGGTGATCACAACATTGATGTCTGCCAAGTCATCAAAATATGGAAAGGCAGTGTTAGTGTAATATCTTCTTGGTAATCCAGCCATACCGATAAAGTGCATAGGGAAGAAAACGCCATAGGCACAAACTGCTGTTATCCAAAAGTGAATATAGCCAAGTCGTTTATTCAGCATTCGTCCAAACATTTTTGGAAACCAGTGGTAAACCCCAGCAAAAAGTCCGTAGAGCGCTGAAATTCCCATCACAAGGTGGAAGTGCGCAACCACGAAATAGGTGTCGTGTACGTTGATATCAAGCGTACTGTCTCCCAAGATTATACCTGTCAAACCACCTGTAATAAAAGTAGAAACAAGCCCAATAGAAAACAGCATTGCCGGGTTGAGTTGCAGATTTCCTTTCCAAAGGGTTGTGATGTAGTTAAAAGCCTTTACAGCTGATGGGATTGCAATGAGTAAGGTTGTAAATGTAAATACAGATCCTAAAAACGGATTCATCCCTGAGATAAACATATGATGTCCCCAAACGATTGTTGAAAGAAAGGCAATGGCTAAAATCGATGCGACCATTGCACGATATCCGAAAATGGGTTTACGAGCGTTTGTTGCTAGTACTTCAGAGGTAATGCCGAGTGCTGGTAATAAAACGATATACACTTCTGGGTGTCCTAAAAACCAGAATAGATGTTCAAACAATACTGGAGACCCTCCTTGATAGTGCAGCACTTCGCCCTGTATAAAAATATCTGACAGGAAAAAAGAGGTTCCAAAACTACGATCCATAATAAGAAGTAAAGCAGCCGAAAGCAATACTGGAAATGAAACCACGCCGATAATTGCAGTTACAAAAAATGCCCAAATGGTGAGAGGCAAACGAGTCATGCTCATTCCCTTAGTTCGCAAATTGATCACTGTTACGATATAGTTTAGGGAGCCTAGTAGTGAAGAGGCAATAAAAATCGCCATCGATACCAACCAAAGGGTCATCCCAAGTCCAGAGCCTGGTTGTGCTTGTGGAAGTGCGCTGAGCGGTGGATAAATCGTCCATCCTGCTGCTGCTGGTCCTGCTTCAACAAATAAAGAGGCAAGCATGACAATACTAGATAGGAAAAACAACCAATAAGAAACCATATTCAAAAATCCAGAAGCCATATCGCGAGCACCAATTTGCAACGGAATAAGAAGGTTACTAAAGGTTCCACTCAAACCTGCTGTGAGGACGAAAAAGACCATAATCGTACCATGAATGGTGACCAATGCCAGATACACATTGGGGTCCATCACCCCATCAGGTGCCCACTTTCCGAGGGTGGATTCAAAAATACCAAAGGGTTGTTCTGGCCAGGCCAATTGCAAACGGAACAATAACGACATAGCAATCCCAACAATACCCATAATCAGACCAGTGATGAGATATTGTTTGGAGATCATTTTGTGATCTTGGCTAAAGATATATTTTGTGATAAATGTTTCTTTATGATGATGTGCGTCTGCTCCCATAGTGATTCTTTTTATTGAATGACTTTAGCAAAGGTTGTTTGCTGTGCCAACCATGAATTAAAATCTTTTTCTTCTTCTACAATAATTTTCATTTGCATGTTGTAATGTGATGCACCACAAATTTTGTTGCAAAGTAATAAATAATCAAATTGATATGGATCAAGGGCTTCTTCGCCATTGGAGATCAACTCTTGGCTGTTGTCATACCGAATTTTGTTAATTTTTTGAACCTTGGCTACCATATCAGAGTTTTGTCTCATTTCCTCAGTGGTAATCGTTGGCGTAAAAGCAAATTCGGTAATCATTCCAGGCACGCAGTTCATCTGTGCTCGGAAGTGTGGCATATATGCTGAATGAAGAACGTCTTGTGATCGCATTTTAAAAATCACTTTTCGCCCAACTGGCAAATGTAGCTCTTGCACAACCACATCATCTAAACCATTTGGATCTGAGGAGTCGATCCCAACAAGATTGAGACCGTCATAATCTTGTAAAAAACGAACATTGGCATCCCCTAATACATTGTCGGCTCCTGCGTAGCGGGCTTTCCAATTGAACTGCTGTGCATACAATTCCACTACTAAAGCGTCTTCATCTTCCGCAAAGTTCATAATGTTTGACCAGGCATAAAGGCCATAAAGTATGAGTCCCGCCAAAACAATAACAGGGATAATTGTCCAAATAAACTCCAAACGATCGTTGTCTGCGTAAAAAAGTGCTTTCAAGCCTTTTCTCCCTCTGTATTTGTACGAAAAGTAGTGGAGTAGTGCTTGTGTGACAATCTGAACAAAAAAGATCAAAGTCATTGAAATCCACATCAGGCGGTCGTAATCAACTCCATGTTCAGAAGCAGCTTCTGGCAAAAGTACATCTCCCCACTCCCAAAACGAATAAATGGTGATCAAATATATGAACACTAAAAAGGCGAACATGAGTTTACCATTCCAATCGTTATCTTTTTCGTTAGCAACTTGGCTGTCGTCCTCTTTTTTGTTGAGCTGTGCCACTTGGAAGATCTTAGTAATTTGCCAAACAGCAATACTAACCAAAACCAAAATCGTAATCATTAACAATGTCGTCATATCATTATTACTTCACAAAAATTAATAGACAAAATGTTCACTTTCTTTTACCAATGGATCCCCTTTAGGCTTCAATGGTGCCTTGGCCAAAGCCGAGAAAACCACATAGAGAAACAGTCCTGCAAATAGTGAGGCACTGCCAAGCTCTGAAAATCCAAATGACCATTGATCTCCAACGGTTGCTGGCATAATCATGTTATAAAAATCAAGGTAGTGACCAAGTACAATGATGATTCCAGCCATGATAATAAACCAATTGTTTCGTTTGTAATCGCTATTCATTAAAATCAGAAGTGGAAGAACAAAATTCATCACCACCATTCCAAAAAACAAGAAGTTGTAATCCTCGATTCGAGTGATAAAATAAGTCACTTCTTCAGGAATATTTGAATACCAAATCAACATGAATTGTGAAAACCACAGGTAAGTCCAAAACACGCTAAATCCAAACATAAATTTTCCAAGATCGTGAATATGACTGTCATTGACTTCTTCTAATAATCCTTTGGATTTTAGATAAATCGTGACCATAGCGATAACAGTTACTGCAGTTACGATCATACTAGCAAATACATACCATCCAAACAAGGTGCTAAACCAGTGTGGATCGACAGACATGATCCAATCCCAAGACATCATTGACTCTGTGACGATGTAAAACACCAAGAAGCCTGCCGCAAGTCTAAAATTCTTTTTGTGATAGCCAATCTCATTATCATTGTCTTGGGCCAGTGAAAATTTTCTAGAATAGAATCGATAAAGGTTCCATCCGACAATGTAGAACAAGGCACGTGCGAGGAAAAAAGGCACGTTGAGATAGCTTTGTTTGTTTTGAATAATTTCGTCATGTGCAACAACCTCGGCATCCATCCAGACAAATAGGTGGTTAAGGTGAAGACCCGAAAGAACAAGGAGAATAAATACGATCATTGAACCTGGAAGAAGATATGCGGTTAGCCCTTCCATGACACGAAACAGAAGGATCGACCAACCTGCTTGCGCTGCTCGTTGAATCGCATAAAACGCTAGTACACCAAGAGCAATCATCATGAAAAAAAGCGCAGCTACATAGGTTGCAGCCCATGGGCGATTTTGCAGCTGATGCAAGAGGTGTTTGTCGTGGCTATGGCCATGTCCTCCACCATCAGCATCTTGGCTGTAGCTATGAGCATAAGCCTCGTCGTTCTTGTCTTGATGGCCATCGGCATGATCATCGTGATGATCCGAGTGATGGGCTTCGTAATTGTGCGCCACAGCATGATCATCTGCATGGATGTCGTGATCACCATGTCCGCCATGTCCGTGGACATCTGCTACCATTGCTTTGGCTTCCTCCACTGTGGTTGGGGCAGAGAGAAATCCAATTCCCAAAGCCAATGCACCCACAACCATCAGGCATATAGAAAAAATTTTTAAATTTTTAGAAAAGCTGTACATCATTCTTAATTTGTTAATTGCTCTCTTAGATGCATCACGTGTTGGGTAATTTGCCAACGCTCTTCCGCATCGATTAAACTTGCATGTGATCCCATCGCATTTTTACCATACATCAGTACGTGATACACGCTGCCTTCAGTGATCTCACGATCGGCATAGCTTGGAATCCCTAAAAACTTTTCACGCTTCATCAAAATACCTTGTCCATCGCCTTTAGAACCATGACATACTGCGCAATAAATCGCATAGAGTTCTTTTCCTTCGGCACGATGTTCATCTGTTTTTTCGAGGGGCGAAGTGAGTTCGACTTTTGCCAGCTCATAACCCTCATTTGTGTTTGGATAGTCATAGGGTTGCCAACCTCTTGGGATTGAACCCGCAACAGGAAGTTGAGCTGCAGTCCCATTGGCAAAAGGTGCTTCGGCATAGGTGTCATAACCAACTGACTCATACATATCTGGGAAATACTGATAGTTGGGTTGTGATGGATCAAAGCAAGATGTCATACTCAACAATGCCAATCCGCAAATGATAAGACTTCCGTTTCTTCTCATGATTCCCTCTTTTTATCTTGTACTTTAATCTCAATCGCACCTGTTTTTTTCAACAAAGTGACAAGTTTCTTTTCATTGTCGCCAACGGTAACCTCCATCAAAAACTTATCATCAGTGGTAGCTGGTATTGGGTTTTCTGATTTCTTAAAGGGCCAAAGTCGACTGCGTAAATAAAAAGTGATTACCATCAAGTGAGCTGCGAAGAAGATCGTCATCTCAAATAAAACAGGAACAAAGGCTGGCACATTTTCGAGATATGAAAAGCTAGGCTTACCCCCAATATTTTGTGGCCAATCTTCAATCATAATATAGTTGGTGAGCCAAATAGCAACCGACAAACCCAAGCAACCAAACATAAAAGACGCAATCGCAATGCGCGTGGGTGCAAGCCCCATCGCCTTATCCAAACCGTGCACTGGAAATGGCGTAAAAACCTCTTCAATATGATGATTTGCTGCTTTGACGTTTTTGACCGCGTGTAGCAACACGTCATCATCGTCGTAAATGGCATGTATTACTTTATTACTCATCGCTTGTTGTTTTTTTGTATTTGTCACCTGATGACTTCAATATCGATTTGACCTCTGCCTGCGCAATCACGGGGAAAGTACGGGCATAGAGTAAAAACAGGACAAAGAAGAAGCCTATTGTTCCAATAAATATTCCAATATCTACGAAGGTTGGTGAAAACATCGTCCAAGATGATGGGAGGTAATCTCGGTGTAAAGAAGTAACAATGATCACAAAGCGTTCAAACCACATCCCGATATTGACCACAATGGATATGATAAATGAGAACATGATACTCGTTCGTAATTTTTTAAACCACATTAACTGTGGAGAGAATACGTTACAGGTCATCATCGCCCAATACGCCCACCAATAAGGTCCTGTTGCTCGATTGAGGAAGGCATATTGTTCGTATTCAACTCCTGAATACCAAGCAATAAACAATTCTGTGATATAGGCCACCCCAACAATAGAACCTGTAATCATAATCACAATATTCATCAGTTCGATATGCTGAATGGTGATATAGTTTTCAAGGTTAATGACTTTGCGCATAATAATCAACAGCGTTTGTACCATGGCAAACCCTGAGAAGATTGCACCAGCAACAAAATAGGGTGGGAAAATGGTTGTGTGCCAACCAGGAATCACTGAGGTAGCAAAGTCAAATGACACTATAGTATGTACAGATAAAACCAGTGGTGTTGCCAATCCAGCTAAAACGAGAGAAACCTCTTCAAAGCGTTGCCAGTCTTTTGCACGTCCACTCCAACCAAAGCTCAACAAGCCATAAATTTTCTTTTGAAATGGCTTTACAGCACGATCGCGAATCATTGCAAAGTCAGGCAGTAAGCCTGTCCACCAGAATACAAGCGATACAGAAAGATAAGTAGAAATTGCAAATACATCCCAAAGCAGTGGCGAATTAAAGTTCACCCATAATGATCCAAATGTATTTGGAATGGGTAAAACCCAGTACGCCAACCATGGACGACCCATGTGAATGATGGGAAACAATCCTGCTTGGATAACAGAGAAAATGGTCATTGCTTCTGCTGATCGGTTGATCGCCATACGCCATTTTTGTCGGAACAATAGCAGTACAGCGGAAATTAAGGTACCTGCATGTCCAATCCCAACCCACCATACAAAGTTGGTAATATCCCAAGCCCAACCAACGGTTTTGTTCAGCCCCCAAACGCCGATTCCTGTTGAGATAGTATAGATGATACAGCCAATCCCCCATAAAAAAGCAGCCAATGCAATGCTAAAAACAATCCACCATTGCTTGTTGGCTTTGCCCTCAACGGGAGCAACGATATCAACAGTCACATCGTGGTATGATTTATTCCCTGTGACGAGTGGTTTTCGTATTGGTGCTTCGTAATGCGAGGCCATAGTTATTGGTTTATAATGTCTCTGTATTTCTAACTTTTAATTGATACTGCACGTTTGGTTTTGTGCCTACGCTTTCCAAAAGGTGATACATTCGATCACTTTCCAAGGACTTAGCAACCCGACTCTTTTTGTCATTTATATCCCCAAAAGTGATTGCCCCGTTTGAACATGCTTTTGAACATGCACATTGCCAATCACCGTCTTTAATTTGACGTCCTTCTAACTTAGCGTCTAAAATTGTCTTTTGAGTCATTTGAATACACAATGAACATTTTTCCATCACCCCACGAGATCGAACAACCACGTCTGGATTCAGTACCATACGCCCCAAATCATTATTCATGTGAAAGTCAAACTCGTCATTATTATTATACAAGAACCAGTTGAATCGTCTGACTTTATAAGGACAGTTATTGGCACAGTATCGTGTTCCAACACAGCGGTTATATGCCATATGATTTTGACCTTGACGACCATGTGAAGTTGCTGCAACTGGGCAGACCGTTTCACAAGGTGCGTGGTTACAATGCTGACACATAATCGGCTGAAAGGTTACTT
>CAXGAP010000017.1:0-22384 GCA_964008075.1 uncultured Flavobacteriaceae bacterium | reverse complement strand
AATTGATCTGAAAAATCTAAAAGCGAGTCATTTGCGTGCCGAGGAGGTTGAAGGTCAATTTGATTTTGTGATCTCTCGTGCAGTGACCCAAATGCCACGCTTTGTTGGGTGGGTGAAAAACAAAATAAGCACGAAGCAGCAGCACGAATTGGCCAATGGCATTCTTGCTTTAAAAGGAGGTGACTTGACATCAGAACTTCAGGACTATCCCCATGCGAAAGTCTATCCGCTTGATCGCTATTTTCACGAACAGTTTTTTGCAACAAAATGTGTGGCACACTTGCCACTTTAGCCCATGTGTGGGTAGCGATAGTCTTTTGCTGGCACCATGGTTTCTTTAATGAGTCTGGGCGAAACCCAACGCAACAGGTTTTGCATCGAGCCAGCCTTGTCGTTTGTTCCTGACGCTCTCGCACCTCCAAAGGGTTGTTGTCCGACAACAGCACCACTTGGCTTGTCATTGATATAAAAGTTTCCAGCAGCGTTGATGAGCTTTATACTTGCATCTTCTATCACTTGACGATCCTGTGCAATCACAGCTCCAGTTAGGCCATAAACAGAGGTGTTGTCGACCAAATCAATTGTTTCTTCCCAATGCTCATCATCATAAACATATATAGTCACTATAGGGCCAAACAGCTCTGTCTCCATAGTGGTGTATGTTGGGTTTGTAGTCAGCAATACTGTAGGGGATACAAAATAACCCTTGGACTTGTCATAGGTTCCACCGACAACCACTTCAACGTCCTTGTCCTTTTTGGCCTGATCTATATAGCTTGCAAGTCTGTCAAAAGACGCCTCATGGATGACAGCTGTAATAAAGTGACTCATGTCTTCGGGAGACCCCATTGTAAAAGATTTAACATTTGCGACTACTTTATCAATGATTTTTTGAGCAGCAGATTTAGGCAAATAAATTCGAGATGCTGCCGAACACTTTTGACCTTGATATTCAAAAGCACCACGAGTGATCGCAGTAGCGACAACATCAATATCTGCAGAATGATGTGCCAATATAAAGTCTTTTCCGCCTGTCTCTCCAACGATACGAGGATAGGTTTTGTAGTTTTTTATATTGTCTCCAATTTTTTGCCACAAATCTTGAAACACAAAAGTTGAACCTGTAAAATGTAGACCAGCAAAATAAGGGTGCTTTAAAACGATATCAGTAATCATTTCAGGGTCACCCGAAACGAGTGTGATCACACCATCAGGAAGCCCTGCTTCTTTGAAAATATCCATCAAAATCTTTGCGGTATACATCTGATAATCGCTGGGTTTCCATACGACCACATTCCCCATCATCGCCATACATGAAGTGAGGTTGCAAGCAATGGCAGTAAAGTTAAATGGAGTCACAGCATAGGTAAACCCCTCAAGAGGGCGGTGTTCAATTCGATTAAACACACCATTTCCAGGGGCAGGTTGTTGCTGATAAATTTGGGATGCAAAGGCTGCATTGAATTTGAGAAAATCAACAGATTCACAAGTTGCGTCTATCTCTGCTTGAAAGATATTTTTTGATTGGCCAATCATAGTGCCAGCATTTATGATAGCACGATAGGGCCCTGCAATCAAGTCTGCTGCTTTGATAAAAATGGAAACGCGATGTTCCCATGACATCGCTGCCCACTTCTTTTTGGCTTTGAGGGAGTTATCAATCGCACGCTTGACATGTGCTGGCTGGGCAACACTATAGGTACCGACTATGTGTTGATGATCATGTGGAGGTCGAATGGGTCGGGTCTTTTTTGTAAACACCTCTTCATCTCCTAGATATAATGGGACTTCAATTTTGGCTTGAAACATATTTTTGTATGCTTCTTCAACTTTTTTTCTCTCAGGAGAACCAGGTTTATAGTCGTGAGTAACTTCGTTGAGGGGAGTATCAACTGTAAAAAATCCGTACGGCATGATGTGTTCCTTCTTTGGTTATTTAACAAATCTATGGAAAAGTGTTAAATAAATCAATTTAAAGCAAAGGCAGGACTTAATTTAAATTTGGGGATATAGACTTTAAATTTTTTCGCAGTTGCAAGATTGATAAAATTATAATGCCCCATCATAGCGCCGATAGATGATGAAATCAAACTTCCTGATTTGTAGCTGAAGGCTTTGCCAGGGTAGATGACTGGTTTTTTGCCAACAACACCTTCACCATCAATAATGGTTTGAGGTTTTAAGGAATCGATAATGACCCAGTGTCGTGATTGCAATTGAACTGCGTCTTTTCCCTGATTTTGAATGATAATTTGGTATGCATAGGAGTAGTTCAGATTGTAATTTTTGAAGTATGTACCCTCAAAAAAAACTTTGACAGAAACGCTGATTCCGCTTGTTAATAATTGCAACATTAATTAAAGGTACAAAACTTTTGTTTTACTGCATGTTAATTTCGAATTTGATTTGAGTTTCCAAAGCCAACGCCAATCAAACGATCGTAGCGTTCACCAAAGGGTCTGAAATAAACCAAGGCATAATAATCGTTTTCAGTCTCCCAGTGACTCCCACCAACACCATTTTCAAGTAATCGACTTGATGTATCAATGGCAACATACTTATAATTATATACCCCTTGCTTCAATCGAATTGTCGCTTGATGGATGTTGGTTGAGGGCTCATATTGCAACTTGTGATACGACTGCGGTTGGTGCTGATTGAATCGACCAGTCACATAAAAATCATAGTTTGTCTTAGCTGTGTGTAAGCTGAATGTCACCTTAGTATAATCAGCACTTGTGTTTGGATTGAATCCCTCAGTGGTTTGAATCACAAAATTCCCATTGATGTCGGGGGCATAAGTATATACATTTCCATTGCGCACATAATCAGGATATAAGATGCTTTGATAGAGTTCATTTCGTCGAATTCGAACAACATTTCCTCCTGTTGATCGAATATCTTTTGTGTCAAAAAACAAGTACTCGTTGCCTCCTTCAAAAATCAAATCATTGCTGTATTCATACTGCAATGTTTGGTTCATGACATAATCAAATTTTGAAATTTTTCTGGCCGATGACCACTGAAAATTTTGAAGTGCCCAAACCTTTATTTCTTGTTCTGGTTGACGAGTATTGAGGTTGTTTGTTTGCACCCCAATTTCAATTCGCTGCTGACTGTCAATACCCTCTAAATCACGCAATCGAAATACACCTAGCTGCACATTTGCTTGTTGTTCAAAGACAACAAATCGGGTGGTGAAAACAAGATTTTGGTTTGCATCAAAAATACTCAAAAGGTAGTTTCCGCTAGTGTTGATTTCTACGTCTCTGTTTGGAATTGTAAGGGAATAGTGCGTGTAGCTTTGCAAGGTGGCTGATGAGTTGCTCATGTTTCGAATGCGTACATCGTCAAATCCATTGAGATACTCCGATTTAAACAATTCCGAGGATGTCCAATTTGCATTTGCATGTTGGATTGTGTAATAATAGTAGGATTCATCGCCATTCAGATCATCAAAATACAAAGTGAATGCCTTACCAAGTGCCACCATTGGGATATTGTCCATTTCATCCTTTGCCTGAAAAAGGATTGTGGCGATGTGATTTGGGGGTAATTTTTCATTTAAAATTTGTCCTGTCATCATTGCAGGAAAAACAAACGCAAAAAAGATTTGTTTAACGTTTTTCAAATCAAAAAATTTAAAATTTTTACCAAAGATACCCAAAATCAGAGATGAAATGACAAAGTCAAAAAATGGCCAAAAAAATGAGAGTTAAACAAATTATTTGGAATTAATATAAATAAGAATAAAAAGAACCCAGAAGCTTTTTTTAAGCGCTTTTTACTGAGTAAATTTGCATACCAAAACAAGCTATAAATCATGTCTATTGACATTAAGATCCGAAAAGGTCTTAACCTCCGTCTAAAGGGGGCTGCCTGCAACACGCTTAAGACTGCACCAGCATCAATAAATTACGCGATAAACCCCAACGATTTTCATGGTGTTTTTCCCAAACTTGTGTGTAAAGAGGGGACGTCCGTTCAGGCAGGGCAACCTTTGTTTTTTTCCAAACATCAAGACAGCATACAATTTGTATCCCCAGTAAGTGGAACAGTGAAAGAAATCAAAAGGGGTGCAAAGCGAAAAGTGTTAGAGATTGTTGTTGCTGCTGATAAAAAACAACAGTCGTTTAAGCACAAACTGCCAACATTGGATAAGATTGCACCCGAGCAAGTGAAAGAACTTTTATTGGCTTCAGGAAACTGGCCCTTTATCAAACAACGCCCTTATGATATTGTTGCTGATCCAAATGCAACACCCAAGGCGATTTTTATCAGTGCTTTGGCAACTGCTCCTCTATCTGCTCAGTTCGGTGTGATCTTGGAAGGGCAGCAAGATGCATTCCAGACAGGAATCGATATGTTATCCAAACTCTCACCAAATTTACATTTGAGTGTTGGAGCGCATGAAAGCAGTCAGATAGCAGAGACCAAAAACTGTACGATTCATCGTGTAAAAGGGCCTCATCCCGCAGGGAATGTAGGAGTTCAAATTCATCACATCGACCCAATTAATGCTGGGGAAACAGTGTGGGTCGTAGGCGCAGAAGATGTTGCCAACATCGGTCGATTTTTTCAAACAGGTGTTTTTGATGCTACTCGAACCTTGGCGGTCGTAGGGCATCCCTTATCCACTCCTTGTTATTACAAGTCAAAGGTTGGTACATCGCTCTTACCAATCCTCAAAGACGTGGGAGCCGAAAACTTTGTCAATTTACGTGTCATTAATGGTGATGTTTTGACAGGTACTACGACTTCATCAGCTGGTTATTTAGGGTACTATAACAATACAGTTTCTGTACTTCCAGAGGGTGAACGATATCGTATGTTTGGTTGGTTGCCTTTCGCTGGAACTAATATCCACAGCATATCTAATACATCGTTGTCTTGGTTGTTTCCCAAACGAGAATATACCCCTGACACCAATTTGAATGGGGAAGAACGTGCCTTGGTGGTCACTGGAGAGATGGAGAAAGTATTTCCTATGGACATCTACCCCATGCAGCTGTTGAAAGCATGCATGGCAAACGATATTGAAAAAATGGAGCAACTTGGTATATACGAAGTCGCTCCTGAAGATTTTGCATTGATTGACTATGCAAACTCTTCCAAAATTGAAGCGCAAGCGATTATTCGTGATGCGTTGGATTTGATGAATAAAGAAGTTGGTTAATTCAAAGTTATGATGATAAGAAAACAAATTGATCGATTAAAAAAGCCATTCGCAAAAGGATCTAAATTCGAACGATTCGCACCAGCTGTCAATGCGTTCGACACCTTTTTGTTTGTCCCCAATCACACAACCAAAAAAGGAGCACACATTCGAGATGCCGTTGATTTAAAACGAACGATGGTCACAGTTATCATCGCTCTTATTCCTGCGTTGATTTATGGAATCTACAACACAGGATATCAATACTACATTCAAACAGGTGAGACCTTCACTTTTCTAGATGCCTTTCTACATGGCTCATTCAAGATTCTCCCCATGATTGCGGTTTCGTATGGGGTTGGACTAGCGATTGAATTTGCCTTTGCAGTCTATCGTGGGCACGAGGTAAACGAAGGATACCTAGTCACAGGACTCTTGATTCCCATGATCATGCCAGTAGATATACCTCTATGGATGGTTGGTCTGTCAGTAGCTTTTGCAGTCTTTATTGCCAAAGAGGCGTTTGGTGGAACAGGGATGAATATCCTCAACCCTGCTCTCACTGCTCGAGCGTTTGCTTTCTTTGCTTATCCAACTTATATGTCTGGGAATAAAGTATGGGTTTCAGAAGCCAGTAATGTTGATGGAATTTCAGGAGAAACCATATTAGGATCACTTGCCTCTGGTGTTTCAGTTGACTACTCAATGTTTGAAATGTTTAGTGGTGCTATCCCAGGATCAATTGCAGAGACCTCAACGCTTTGGGTGTTGGTTGGTGCTGCGATTCTCATTTTTACAGGTGTTGGAAGCTGGCGTATTATGCTTGGCGGCGTTATTGGAGCAGCGGTTATGGGCTATCTGTTCAACCTATGGGGTGCCAACACTTTAATGCAATTTGATTGGTATAGCCACCTCATTGTTGGAGGGTTTGCCTTTGGTATTGTATTCATGGCGACTGACCCTGTTTCGGCAGCACAAACTGTTCGTGGTAAATGGATTTATGGAATCCTGGTGGGGATCTTATGTATCCTCATTCGTGTCTTTAATCCTGCCTATCCTGAGGGTGTGATGCTCGCCATTTTATTGATGAATGTGTTTGCACCAACCATTGATCACTATGTTGTGCAATCCAATGTCAACAGAAGACTCAAAAGAAAACAACACAGTACAACTGTACAAACTGCTTAATTATGAATAGAGACTCAAATGCATACACTTTTGGATTTGCTGCGGCGATGGTTGTTGTCGTCGCCTCTGTCTTGGCATTTACAGCAAGTTCACTCAAAGACCTTCAGCAAGAAAATGTACGTAAAGAAAAAATGCAAAACATACTTGCAACGATAGGAATCGAAATCGATCGAGATGGTGCAGAAGTTCTTTTTAATGAATACATCACCTCTCAACTTGCTTTGCGAAACGACGGTACAATCGATGAATCTGTCGATCCTTTTTCAGGAATCAAACTCGCTTTAGAGTTGAAAAAAGAACCAACCCAACAGCGTTTTCCATTGTATTTGGCAGATGTAGAGGGAGTGTCTTATTACATCATCCCACTTCGTGGTGCTGGGTTATGGGATGCGATTTGGGGATATATTGCTTTGGAGTCTGATCGAAATACCATCAAAGGAGCAGTGTTTGATCACAAAGCAGAGACTGCTGGTTTGGGCGCTGAAATCACACAACAATGGTTTATGGATCGTTTTGTTGGAGAAAAGGTTTTTGACAATGATGGCAAATTGGTCGGTATATCTGTATCCAAAACAAACAACGACCCCAAAGACCTCGATAAAAACGACCATGAAGTTGATGCCATCTCTGGTGCCACAATCACAGGTGATGGTGTATCAGACATGATTATTGAGCGCTTGACCCATTATCAACCCTATTTAGAACAAACGCAAATCACAATAACTGTTGCTGCAAACATGTAAGATATATGTCAAAAAAAACAAACAAACCAATTTTTCTTTTTGTCGCAAAGGATAAAGAACCTTTATTTTCAAAAAAGAATAGAGCACTTCTCACAGATCCCTTAGACGACAACAACCCAATCACTGTTCAAGTACTTGGGATTTGTTCTGCCTTGGCCATTACTGTTCAACTCGAACCAGCAATAGTGATGACCATTTCGGTTATTGCTGTGATGGGTGCTAGTAATGTGATTGTCTCTCTGCTAAGAAACCTTATTCCAAATCGAATTCGAATCATCGTGCAGCTTGTTGTTGTTGCATCTATGGTTATTCTTGTCGATCAAATTTTAAGGGCCTACGCCTATGATGTCAGTAAACAACTATCAATATTTATTGGTCTGATCATCACCAACTGTATTGTCATGGGTCGATTGGAAGCCTTTGCTTTGGGGAATGGTGTTTGGAAATCTCTTTTGGATGGTGTTGGAAATGCTGCTGGCTATGGCTTTATGCTTATTTTGGTTGCTTTCTTTCGCGAGCTTTTTGGATCAGGAAATCTCTATGGATATCAAATTATTCCAGAGTCATTCTACGAAATGGGATATGTCAACAATGGATTTATGTTGCTATCTCCAATGGCACTAATCACTGTTGGGGTGATCATATGGCTTCAACGTGCGCGCAATCGTAAACTCATAGAAAAAGGATAGATAATGGATTACGTAAACCTATTTGTAAGAAGTATTTTTATTGAGAACATGGTCTTTGCCTATTTCTTGGGGATGTGTTCTTATCTGGCTGTTTCAAAAACAGTCAAAACAGCTGTTGGGCTTGGACTAGCAGTTGTGTTTGTATTATCGATCACAGTACCAATCAATTTTTTGTTAGACAGTTATTTGCTACGTCCAGGTGCTTTGACATGGTTGGACGCAAGCTATGCTGATGTTGATCTGAGCTTTTTGAGTTTTATCATGTTTATTGCAGTGATTGCATCGATGGTCCAACTCGTTGAAATGATCGTTGAAAAATTTGCACCTGCTCTCTATGGAGCCCTTGGTATCTTTTTACCATTGATTGCAGTGAACTGCGCAATTCTTGGTGGGAGCTTGTTCATGCAACAAAAAGATTTTGCAGGTATTGGTGAATCAGCTGTCTATGGTGCTGGTTCAGGAATTGGTTTTTTCTTGGCGATCCTCGCCATCTCTGCCATTCGTGAAAAGATTGCCTACTCCAACATCCCTGCGCCATTGCGTGGTCTGGGAATAACATTTATTATAACAGGTCTCATGGCCATTGGTTTTATGAGTTTTATGGGAATTAAGATTTAAGTATTATGGATATCACAGTCGTTCTTGCTAGTGTAGTTGTATTTATGGTCATTGTATTCCTATTGGTAGGAATGCTGTTGGGAGTCAAAGCGAAGCTACTTCCATCAGGACCAGTGAAGCTTATGATTAATGGTTCTGAAGATGTTGAGGTCGGTTCTGGTAGCACCCTTCTCACAACTCTAGGAAACAACAAAATCTTTTTGCCATCTGCGTGCGGAGGTGGTGGTACTTGTATTCAATGTAAGTGCATCATAAAAGATGGTGGTGGTGAAATCCTTCCCACAGAAGCACCTCACTTTACGAGAAAAGAAATCGCTGAGGGATGGCGTTTGGGCTGTCAAGTGAAAGTAAAGCAAGACATGGTCATTGAAGTGCCTGAAGAGGTGTTTGGCATCAAAAAATATGAAGCAACTGTTGTGCGAAACTGGAACGTAGCATCTTTTATCAAAGAGTTTGTTGTTGCCATTCCAGAAGATATGGATTACAAAGCAGGAGGATATATTCAAATTGAAATTCCTGCCTGTGAAATTCCATATAAAGATATTGATATCTCTGCTCACCCAGAAGAACATCCAGATGATGCCAACAAATTTCAACTCGAGTGGGATAAGTTTGGACTTTGGGATTTAACAATGAAAAACACTGAGGTTGTTGAGCGTGCATATTCGATGGCTTCCTACCCTGCAGAAGGGAAAGAGGTGATGCTCAATGTGCGTATCGCAACACCACCTTGGGATCGCAACAAAAATGCGTGGATGGACGTAAACCCTGGGGTTGCTTCGAGCTACATTTTTTCGAAAAAACCAGGTGACAAAGTAACAATCTCAGGGCCCTATGGTGAATTCTTCATCAATCATTCCGAAGCAGAGATGCTATACGTTGGTGGTGGTGCAGGAATGGCGCCGATGCGTTCTCACCTCTACCATCTATTTCGCACCTTAAAGACCGGTAGAAAAGTCACATTTTGGTATGGCGGTCGTTCGCGTCGTGAGCTTTTCTATGTTGACCACTTCCGAGCGTTGGAGAAAGATTTCCCAAACTTCAAGTTTTACGTTGCTCTCTCTGAACCTTTGGAGGAGGACAATTGGAAGGTCAAAGACAGTTTAGATGCAGAAGGAGATGGCTTTATCGGCTTTGTTCATCAAGTTGTGATTGACCAATACCTCAACCATCACGAAGAGCCTGAAGACATCGAGGTCTATTTCTGTGGCCCACCACTGATGAATATGGCTGTTGAAAAAATGGCCGAGGACTTTGGTGTTCCGCCAGAAAATGTTCGATTCGACGACTTTGGAGGATAAACCTTCAAACCAAGAGTTACATCAATTGGCGATGAAAACTGTTGGCGATGACCTCATCGCGCAAGGCTATGAGTTTGTAGCTGTAAACAGTGAACTTAAAAAAGACCCTCAGTTTGTATGTAAAAAAGACGATCAACTTGTTTTTGTGGTGGTGAAAGCCTGTATATATCCTTACAATCCCAAAGATTATGACAGTGATTTGATCGAGAAAATCAAGGATCATGCTAGTAAATACGAGGCTGTGGTTCGTTTTGCTGGGGTTGGATTTGCACGAGCAGACCATTACGACTTACCTTTGGTGAAGTCTAAACCTTATGCCATCAATTATGAAGGTCTTCAAAAGATATAGTGTAAGCCTGCTGATATCCCTCGTTGGATGTACACCCCAACTACAAGTCCAACAAGTGTCTGGATATGCCTTAGGCACGACTTACAACATCACTTATTTTGACAATCAATTGAACCCTGACATCCCACCAGTACTCGATTCAATTTTTTATATGCTAAACAAGTCGATGTCCACTTACATGAAAAATTCTGATATTTCAAAAATCAATAGAGGGGATGATCAGGTGATTGTTGATCATCATTTTACAAAAGTATTTGATAAGTCAAAAGAAGTATTTGCAGCCACAAAAGGATTTTTTGATCCAACAGTGGGTAGTCTTGTCAACGCTTATGGCTTTGGCCCTGAACAAGGCTTGACAACACTCACAACAGCTGTTCGAGACAGCTTACTCAACCTCACTGGGCTTGCAAAAGTAACGCTGACTGAAGAGGGTCGAGTGAAGAAAACAAACCCAAATATCTACTTGGATTTTAATGCCATTGGCAAAGGATATGCAGTTGATGTGATATCATCCATGATGGAAAGTCAGTTTGGCTATTCCAATACCCTTGTTGAGATAGGAGGTGAGTTGCATGCTAAAGGTAAACATATCCTTAAAAACAGTCAGTGGACAGTTGCCATTGATGCACCAAACATCAACCCATATGAGAGAGAGTTGTTACGAACACTAAAGCTCGAAAACCAAGCATTGGCCACTTCTGGGAACTATCGAAAATATCGTATCGATGACGCTGGCAACAAGGTTGTGCACACGATCAACCCATTGAATGGCACAGCTAGACCATCAAAAGTGTTGAGTGCCTCTGTGGTTGCAGCAGATTGTATGACAGCAGACGCCTATGCAACAGCCTTGATGTCTATGCCCTTATCAATGCTAGAGGAGCAATCCATCGAAAGGATAGAATATATGTTGATTTTTGCAGGTGAGGGTGGCGCTTATGATCTTCGATTGAGTCCGAAATTTCCTTCACTCAACTTGCCTTTTTACAAACAGGAATGATTTCATTGACTGGCACTGCATAGCGCAGTTGTTCCTCAGGGGTTAGCTGTTCTGCATAGGCCAGCATACTCACCTGAAAACCAACTTTCTCGAGTCGACTTTGATAGTCTTTCCCATAGATTCTCACATGGTCATACTGCCCAAAAACACGCGCTCGTTCTTTTGGATCAGTGATGCTATTGTCTTCAAAGGTGTTTTGATCAAGGCGTAATGGCACTTGAAGAATTGCACACCCACCTGGTTTGAGGACACGATAAAGTTCCTTCATCGCAGTGCTATCATTTTGGATGTGTTCCAAAACATGATTACATATAATCCAATCAAACTGATGATCAGAAAAAGGGAGATTGCAGATATCTGCTTGTACATCGGCAAGTGGAGAATGCAAATCGGAAGTGATATAGCTTTGATGTTTTATCTTTTGAAAGCGTTTAAGAAATGCCTGTTCGGGTGCAATGTGAAGTACATCTGCAGGGCGATCAAAAAAGTCTGTTTCTCGATCAAAATATAGCCATAATAGTCGATGCCTTTCGAGTGAAAGGGTGCCAGGGCTCAGGACGTTTAAGCGTTGTTTTTGATAGCCATAAGTCAGAAATTTACGATATGATTTTCCATTGATTGGATCGATAAAGCCCTTGCCACGATACCACCAATCGAGTAGGGGGTAGAGCCATTGACTCACTCGAATCAAAAAGGGACGAGGGAATAGCTGCAATGCAAATCGGAAGAGAGCACTCACTTGTTGAGAGGTTTTGTCCGAAAGCGATTTTCTTCATCGCTTTGTATGCCTAGTGCTTGATAGACATAATCAAAAGTGGAGAGGAGTTCGGGTTTGCCATCAACAATGGAAATGTTATGTTCAAAATGTGCGCTAGGCTTTAGATCGGCTGTGAGGATTGTCCAGCCATCTTTGAGCTGATTCACCTTGTGCGTTCCCATATTAATCATGGGTTCCAGTGCCACGACCATGCCCTCTGCAAAAGCTTTTCCACTTCCTCGTCGGCCATAGTTTGGCATTTCTGGTTTTTCGTGCATTGTTTTTCCCAGACCATGACCAACCAGCTCGCGAACAACACCATAACCATATGACTCCACATGCTGTTGTATGGCATGACCAACATCACCAACACGCTTGCCAACACAAAATTGTTCAATACCGATATACAATGATTCCTTTGTTACTGTGAGCAGTTGTCGCACCTCCTTATCGACTTCACCAACCTCAAAGGTGTAGGCATGATCGCCATAATAACCATTTTTTAACGCGCCACAATCGATCGAAACGATATCACCATTTTCCAGTGGCTTGTCGTTGGGGATGCCATGTACCACCTGTTCATTGGGACTAACGCAAAGGGTGTTGGGAAAATCATATAGACCTAAAAAACCAGGCTCTGCACCATGATCACGAATAAAAGATTCGGCAAGACCATCGAGATAGAGAGTAGTGATGCCAGGTTTGATTTCACTGGCAAGCATCCCCAGTGTTTTGGATACCACCAAGGCACTTTCTCTGATTAGTTTTATTTCTTCAGCTGTTTTTTGCAATGCCATACCTAAAAATCGTATCCGTGCTTATAGCCTTTGTCTTGTAGAATGTTGAGGATGTCTTGCTCTAAAGAAATGATCGGAAACTCAACAATCCTATTGATTTCCTCACCTTTTTTTGAAAAGATAAATGTAGGAACATTGGTAATACCTATTTCTTCAGCACTTCCATCATGACTGATTTTATCCTCGTTCAGTCCAACCAATCGACTAATTTGGTCGTTGGCGTCGAGCGCATCAATGATTTTAAAAAAACCAGGTACTTCTCGCTGACTATCTTCACACCAAGTCCCCATATAAATAGTTACCTCAATTTCACTGAACAATGAATCGATTTGTGAGACCAATGTTTCGTTTAGGGGATGTGCATCGTAGTTGTCCATAAACCAACTGTTGTGTTCACTGTTTTGCAGTTGCTTTCGAGAAAATTCTCCAAATGATTCAAAAGGAGTTGTACATGCTGTAAAAATAATAGTGGCAAGAAGGAAAAGTCTGATGTTTTTCATGTCATTAAAGTAAAGAGTTGGATGTCATTTCACTTGGTTTTTCGACACCCATCAGTTCGAGGATTGTGGGTGCAATATCCCCCAAATTACCATTTTTTATGGATTTGTGCTGATCACTGACAAGAATAATCGGAACAGGATTGGTTGTGTGGGCAGTGTTGGGAGATCCATCTGGGTTGATCATGGTTTCACAATTTCCATGATCGGCAATAACAAGTACGATGAACCCTCCCTCTTTGGCAGCTTCAACCACATCTTTTGTGCAGGCATCAACTGTTTCACAGGCTTTGATGGCTGCTTCCATACTCCCTGTATGTCCAACCATATCGGGATTGGCAAAGTTGAGACACACAAAGTCTGTTTCTTGATTTTTGAGCTTAGGGACGATGGCATCTCTTAATTCATAAGCGCTCATTTCAGGTTTTAGGTCATAGGTTGCCACCTTTGGCGATGGACATAAAATGCGTTCTTCCCCTTCAAATGGTTCTTCTCTACCTCCATTAAAAAAGAAGGTAACGTGTGGATACTTTTCTGTTTCGGCAATGCGAATTTGTCGTTTACCTGCTTTGGCAAGCACCTCCCCAATGGTGTTGGTGACATTGTCTTTGTCAAAAACGACATGTACACCTTGAAACGAATCATCGTAATTTGTCATCGTTACAAAATGAAGATCACGTTTCTCCATCCCATGTGCATCAAAGTCTCGTTGGTGAAGGGCTTGGGTTAACTGTCGCCCTCTGTCTGTTCTGAAATTAAAAAACACCACCACATCACCAGCTTGAATGGTTGCAACAGGCTCATTGTCAGCCCCTACTCTGATGTGTGGTTCTATAAATTCATCTGTCGTACCACTCGCATAACTCTCTTGGATGGCTTCAATAAAATCTGTTGTTGTATTGCCTTGACCATAAACCAAAAGATCATAAGCCTTTTTCACTCTTTCCCAACGCTTGTCTCGATCCATGGCATAGTAGCGCCCAATGACTGAGGCAACTTGTGCGTTGTGAGCGTCACAGTACTCTTGCAACTCCTCTATAAATGCAGCTCCTGATTTTGGATCAACATCTCGTCCATCTGTAAAAGCATGAACATAAACCTCTGGCACTTGGGAAAGGTTTGCAGCCTCAACCAAACCTTTGATATGATTGATGTGTGCATGTACACCTCCGTCAGATACCAGTCCGAGAAAGTGAAGTTTCACACTGTTCTCTTTTGCATAAGCAAAAGCATCTTGCAAGACAACTTCGTCTTTTAAGGTGTTTTTTCCCAAGGCAATATTGATTTTGGCAAGGTCTTGATACACCACACGTCCAGCACCCAAATTGACATGCCCAACTTCGCTATTTCCCATTTGACCATTGGGCAGCCCAACATCCATCCCATCTGTGCGCAGTGTGGCATGGGGATAAGTGTTGAATAGCGAATCGATATAAGGTGTTTTTGCTTGGTCAATCGCAGAAACAGATGGGTCTGGTGATATGCCCCAACCATCCAAAATCATCAACATTGTCTTCATGCGGCAAAGATAAGTAGAACGTGGCGAAAGCAGCTCCTATTCTTGAGCAAATAATATAGGATTTATATCTAGAATATGCGCTGAGGTATAGGCCTCAAAAAAATTATTGTCTATAAACGAACGACCGAGCAATTGATCATCTTTTGCAATTTCCGACAAAGCATATGTTGTCAAAACCTCTAGATAAGACTTAGAAAGGGGACGATATGTGAAGTGCCAAGGTTCGTGTGCAAACCCCTTGCGATTGGGGTTGTTGGTATAAACTTCAAAAAACCCAAAGGCTGCTGCATTGTCATTCATCCACTCACGAAGGGCGCTTGAGGGGCCATTGTCATAAAATTTTTCAGTCAGAAGCACATCGCCAGATTGGGGATTGGCATTGTCAATGATATCGATGTCTGTACCCCAATGGTGACGTGAGGTCCCTGGAAGGGTTGAGTAAGTAATTATTTTTTTAATGGCATCTTTGGGTTCAAGCCCTTCCTGCGTAAATGCTTTATACTTCGCATTCCAGATTTCTCTTTGGCGATTGTAGCTGCGATAGGCAGAAACTACTTTCATCTCAATCCCTTTTTTAGCAGCTGCTGCTCGCATTCGATCAAAGGCCTCATAGACTTCAACTTGCATATTGTTAATGAGCTCAGGAGCTTTTTTTCCCAAGACCAAATCAAGGTCACTATGTTGTGCAAAAGCGTGCATCGTCAAACACAAAAATAGACCCTTTAGCATTGCTTTCATAATATCGATTTATTCATTCGATAATGTGGGCCAAAGATAGGGACATCAAATAAAGCCCCATCAATTTTATACCCCATCGACTTATAAAACGCAAACACCCCTTTACGAGCATTCATCCACATGACTTCAAAATTGAGCGTTTTCCCAAGTCGCTCAGCTTCTTCCACTAGCAATCGACCAACGCCACTGCTTTGGTTTGAGGGCAGCACTGCCATCCCTCGAATTTGCCCATTCGGCACTGTGAATGGGCCATCTTTGGGGTTGTTCAAAACTGTGCATACCCCAATCAATACATGCTGACTGTAGGCACCCAAATGTATGGTTGTTGGAAGATTGTCACCAGGCAGCACACAGCTTTCTTTTGGCAACCCAGATCGCAGCACAGGATGGCGAACAATATGAGTTGTTTCTGCAGAAATGGTTTTAATATGTATTTTTGGAGGTGCCATGCAAGACTTACAATTTACATATTTATCAGAAAGCAATATAGCACAAATTATTCCCCTGATGCAAGATTTCACCTCTCATAAATACGCAGATGATGTGTTGCTTCAGCGACTGAAATCCATGTTTGCCCATGACTATGACTGTCTAGCGATCTTTTTGAAAAATCAAGTGATTGGGTTCTGCGGATTGTGGTATCAAACACGTCATTACTCTGGTAAAAGCTGTGAACTCGATCACTTTTACATCGACGAGCCTTTTCAAGGCAAAGGCTATGGTAAGCAATTCCTCGACTGGATTACCTCTCAACTCAAAACAAAAGGCTATGAAGCTTTAGAGCTCAATGCTTATAAAGAAAACAAGGCTGGACATCGATTTTACGTGCGAGAGGGCTTTGAACATTTGGGCTTTCATTTTGTGAAACGCTTGTAAAATTTTGACATTCTTTTTCGATTGTATACCTTTAATGAGGAATCATGCGAAAGTCAATCACCTTATTGTTGTTGTTCACTGCTGTTTTTGCAGCAGCACAACAAGACTATCGCACTTGGTTGCGTGGCAAGGTGTTGTATCAAGATAGCAGTGTTGTTGCTGCCAATATACTAAACACCAACTCTGAAAATGCAACAATAACAGATGACAATGGTGAATTTGCCATTGAGGTTAAGCTCGGAGATGAGCTCATTATATCATCTGTTCAATATGAAATTCGTGCAATCATCATCACCAAGGGTATCTTACAACGCAATCGTTTGGTGGTGGATGTAAATGAAAAAATCACAGCCCTAGACGAAGTGGTTGTCAGTCCAACACGACCCGAGAAGTTTTTGGATTTACAAGAAGAAGAGTTTAAAAAATTTGACTACACTTCTGATAAATCTACACGAGTAGAGAACGAAATTTTGCGAAAAAACCAACTGTATGAAGGGGTTGATTTTGTCAATATCTTTAAGCTAATGTACAAGTCCCTTCGCAAAAAGAAAGCTGATGAAGGTGATGAGTTTACCTATGCACCAAGTGATGTGATTCGTCAGATTTATCCCGATGTATTTTTTACCACCCAACTCAATATACCAACAGACAAAATCGGCTTGTTTTTGGAGTATATCGATGGCCGATTACAGACAAAAGATCTGCTGAAAAAAGAAAACGAATTTCAACTGATGGACTTTTTAATCAAGCAAAGTGAAAAGTTTGCAAAGACGCAATAGGTGTTTTTCCTTCTTACTATTGTTTGTGGGTTTTGGTGCATACACACAAAACATACAAGACTTTTCAGGTAAGGTGGTTTCAGACTCTCTCGATATCTCAGGCATCCATGTGGTTAATAAAAACAGTGGGGCAACCACCATCACCAATCAAAAAGGGAAATTTTCAATTGGTGCAAAACCAACTGACACCCTTTTGTTTTCTGCTGTTCATATCAAGCTACAGGCCTTGGTGTTGGACTCATTGGTGATGGCTCAACCTCAAATTAATGTGTATATCGAACATGCTGTCAATGAGTTGGAAGAGGTTGTAGTCAAACCTCACAGCCTGACTGGAAACCTCGCTGATGATGTCAGTGCTGCGCCACCACCTCCAATCAATTTTAAAGATGTTGGGATTCCAGGTTTTGAAGGTGAAAGGCGTGAAAAAATAAGATACAATAGTACAGGGAGTTTGATTTTAAGTACCTTGCTATTGCCCGTCATGCCATTGGACATAGAAGGGATGTACAAGCAAATCAGTGGGTACAACAGACGCCTGAAAGAAAGTCGGAAACTCAGCAAACAACTGCAAACAGTGAACAGTATGATTGATTTTTATGGTACTCAATTTTTGCAGGACCAATATTCATTGTCGGCAGATGAAATCTATGTCTTTATATTGGCTTGTGTTGAAAACACCACATCGATTGAAAGTGATTTTCTTCGTGGCAATCACCCTCTTGTTTTGGCGGCAATGAATGATTATTCAAACACCCGAATACCCTGATGATGAATCGTGTCGTAGCATATTTGTTATTTGTGTGGGTGCTGTTTGTACAGGCAACGATCCACCCTTATTATGTCAGCACGATGGAGATTGACTATCGCCCTGATCGATCGGCGCTACAGATTACGATTCGTGTCTTTACAGATGATTGGCAGTTGATGCTCAACACAGACTATGACCAAGACCTTCGTTTGGATCCTGACAGTGATACAGCACAAACTGTAATTCATTCGAGTGATTACTTCCGAAAGGAGATTGAATTGAAACTGAATGATACAGAGGTGAAGCCAGTCTTTTTGGGTAAGGAGTATCAAGATGATCAGATTGTTTTCTATTTGGAGGTTAACGATGTGGCAGAGGTAAAAACCCTAGCTGTTTCAAACAGCATTCTCTTCAAGGTGTTGGAAGGCCAACAAAATATTGTGCGTATCAAAACCCCAACAAAACGAAAAAGCTTTCTGCAAACCCAAGGAAAAGTGGGAGATGTCTTTAGAGGTTTGTAGGAGGTGTATTGTGATGTAATTTTCTAATGGTAACTTTTTAGTTAGTAACCAACATCCGCAGAGGCTTTGGATACACCTTTTAATCCATTCCTTTTCATTACATTTACATCCCTTTATTTTAAAATTGTTTAATATGAAAAGTTTATTCACCCAGATACTATCTTTTTTCTTAATACTTCCCACTTTAGCATTGACACAAGAGCAAAACTTAGAAGGCCCCAAGCAAGGGCATACCAATCAAAACAAATTCCGTCAACTCTACAACGAGTTCTCAACACCCAACGATTATCGAACTGCTAGTGGTGCCCCTGGCGCTGCTTACTACCAGCAACGTGCTGATTATGTCATGGATATCAAAATCGATGATGAAACCCAACGCTTATATGGCAAAGAAACCATTACTTATACCAATAATTCTCCAGATGTGTTGGCATATTTATGGGTTCAGCTTGATCAAAACATTCGTAAAAAAGACTCCCCTTCACTTCTCAAAAACAGTCAATCCATGGATCAGGTATCACAATTGTCAACCTTTGCCAACAATCACCTCGGTGATCCTTTTGATGGGGGATTCAATATTGAGCATGTGTTAGATGCACAGGGCAAACCCCTGCCATATATCATCAATCAAACAATGATGCGTATCGATCTTTCAACCCCATTGCAGTCTGGTGGGCAAGTGTCTTTCTCAATCAAATGGTGGTATAACATTAACAATCACGTGGTCAATAGAGCGCGTTCGGGATATGAGTATTTTCCTAAAGATGACAATCGTGCCTATGTCATTGCACAGTTTTTTCCTCGTATGTGTATGTATGATGACGTTGAAGGTTGGCAAAACTATCAGTTTTGGGGCAATGGCGAGTTTGCACTCCCCTTTGGAGATTATGAAGTGAATTTGACAGTACCTGCAAACTTTATCGTAGATGCTACTGGCGAATTGACCAACCGAAAAGAGGTTTTTACAAAAGAAATGATAAGCCGTTACAAAAAAGCAAAAAAGACCTATGATAAGCCTGTGATGATTGTCACGCAAGAGGAGGCTGAGGCAAACGAAAAAACCACAACGACCAAAACCAAAACATGGAAGTTTTCGGCAAAAAATGTTCGTGATTATGGCTTTACAGCATCCAAAAAATACATTTGGGACATGATGGCTGTCAAGGTTGGCGATCGTGATGTCATGGCTGTTTCACTCTATCCCAAAGAAGGAAATCCACTTTGGGAGGAATGGTCAACTCGCGCAGTTGCACAAACCTTAGAAACAGTTTCAAGATATACCTTTGATTACCCTTACCACAAGGCAATTTCGGTGCATGCCAAAAACCAAGGGATGGAGTACCCGATGATTTGTTGGAATTATGGCCGACCTGAAGAAGATGGTACCTACAGCGATCGCGTCAAATTTGGGATGATTTCAGTCATCATCCATGAGATTGGACACAACTACTTCCCAATGATTGTCAACTCCGATGAGCGCCAATGGGGTTGGATGGATGAGGGTCTAACGACATTTATACAATACCTCACCGAGCAAGAATTTGGACAGCGCTATCCAGAGTCGATTCCTGGCTTAGACAAGTACCCATCACGTAGGGGTGAGGCCAAAAAAATTGTGCCTTATATGTCAGACGATCAGGACTTTTTAGCACCCATTATGTCCAACCCGGAGAATGTATTTCAATTGGGTCCGAATGCCTATGGAAAACCAGCAACAGCACTCAATATCCTCAGAGAAACCATTATGGGACCTGAACTGTTCGACCATGCGTTTAAGACCTACTCCCAGCGCTGGATGTTTAAGCATCCAACACCAGAAGATTTTTTCCGCTCGATGGAAGACGCCTCTGCAGTTGATTTGGATTGGTTTTGGAGGGGATGGTTCTACACAACTGATTTTGTCGATATTGGGCTGGAAACCCTTAACACTGTTCAAGTGACAAGCCAGCCTCCCGCAGCATATATCGAAAGACTTAAAAGCTTTGGGTACTCTATTGAAGACCTCCCGCCACTAGTGTTTCGTGTAAACGTGGATGACGAGGCCTACGACGAAAACGCTGCCCCTTTTGCTGCCCTTGAAGCAGAGGAGTACTTCGCTGAAAACGGACTTACAGTTGCCCAAGAAAATTTGGAAAAAACAAATTATCTCTATGAGATTACTTTCAATAAGCCTGGTGGTTTGGTGATGCCAATTTTGGTTGAATACACCTATGCAGATGGTTCTACATTGACAGAGAGATATCCTGTCCAGATTTGGCGAAAAAATGACGACAGCTACACACGTTTGCTTGCTTCAGAAAAAGAGATCGTTGGTGTTCAGATTGATCCCAATGAAGAAACAGCTGACGTGAATACAACCAACAACTCCTGGCCTCGAACGAAAGTTCAGACAGACTTTGATCGTTTTAAAGAAACCAATTAGCGATATACTGTCCTTTGGATAATCATTACGACGGACTGTTTTTTCTTTTTGAGTGAATCATTATAACTACTTATCTTTAACCCATGATTTACTTTATCAGCGGAGCCGAGCTCGTCTTCGTTTTCTTTGTGATTCTTCTTGTATTTGGCGCCGATAAGGTTCCAGACATTGCTCGAACCCTAGGGAAAGGGATGCGACAAGTACGCAATGCTACGCAAGACATTAAGAGCGAGATTGAAAAATCTGCTGAAAAACAAGGCCTAGACACCAAACAAATCGAACAAGATTTAAAAGAGGTCAAAGACGAAGTCGAAGATACTGCAGGCTCTGTAAAACGAAACAACTAGCGTTTTCGAGTGATTGTTAAACCATCTCTAACAGGAAGTATAATCGTTTCAACCCTTGCATCTAAATTGATTTTTTGATTGTATGCTTGCAAAGCAGCAGTTGCTTCATCAGTTGCTGATAATAACACCTTGCCAGACCACAACACATTGTCTGATAAAAGTATGCCCCCTGTTTTCAATTTATCAATAATCAAATCGAAATAAAGGGGGTAGTTTTCCTTATCGGCATCCAAAAACACCATTTCATAAGGCCCTGACAGGGTTTTGAGAATATCTTTGGCATCGCCTAAGTGTTGAACAATTTGATTGCTGTATGGAGATTGATCAAAATACCGTCGTTGCATATCAACCAACTCTTCATTGTGATCAATGGTGTCAATTGATCCTGCCTTTGCCAGTCCTTCAGCCAAACACAGGGTTGCATATCCAGTGTAGGTGCCAACCTCTAGAATTTTCTTTGGCGACACCATCTTTGATAGCAAAGACAATAGCCGTCCTTGATACGACCCACTGAGCATTCTGGGTAGCAGCACTTTCTGATGAGTTTCTCTGTCCAATGCCTTGAGCAAGTCAGATTCTTTCATGCTGTGCTTGTCGATGTATTGCTTGAGTTCATCTGAATTAAAATCCATTAGCGTGTTGGTTTTGCATAAGGGAAACGTTCAATGAGCTCTGGTTTTGCATAGCCATCTAGACCGTTAATTGTCACAGAACCAGCTTGTTGTAGGTTTAGCCAGCCATCGTTTTCCATGATACCATCTTCAACATGAATCGCTAGAATCTCACTGACTAAAAGTAGGGTGTTGTTTTCTTTGATTGGGTATTCGTTGAGGAATCGACAAGCCAATCGCACTTTGGCATTTTTGACAAAAGGAGCTTGAAAGTCATCCAAGTATTCAGCTTCGAAGTCTGTTTTGCTAAACTCTGAAATATCCTCTGGATATTTGGCAGAAGTGTGATGCGCATCAGCCACAGTGCTGTGATGAATGTGATTGACTGTAAAAAAAGAAGATGATTGGATGTTACGATAGCTGTCTCTAGGAACAGTCGTTGGGCGTAACACAAACCCAATAAGTGGTGGATTGCTGCCCAAATGAGTGATACTGCTAAATACAGCTAGATTGGTCTTGCCATCAGCAGATTGGGTGCCGATAAGATTTGCAGATTTATAACCAGTACAACTGTTGATGAGGTTTAGACGGAAGATTTTATCCATCTGGTCAATGTCTGCCCTAGAGTAGTGTAGCATTTCTTTTTTACAAACATAAACAATCTGCCGATTTTATCTTATTTTTGGCGACCCTTGGGTCATTAACTCAGTTGGTTCAGAGTGTCGCCTT
>CAXGAP010000016.1:0-25791 GCA_964008075.1 uncultured Flavobacteriaceae bacterium | reverse complement strand
GTAATGCTGAGAAGGTTCCTTGCGTGCTCTACGGAGGAGGCAATGCCATACATTTTTCAGCAGATGAATTGTCTTTTTCCAAACTCGTTTACACGGGCAAAGCACACACTGTTGTGATTGAACTGGAAGATGAAACCTACAATGCAATTTTGCAAGACGTGCAATTTCACCCACTGTCGGATAAAATTTTACACATCGACTTTTATCAACTTTTCGAGGGTAAGGAAATTTCAATGGATATCCCTGTAGAATTTGTTGGGCAAGCACCTGGTGTTAAATTAAGTGGTGGGGTACTCAGTAAAAACAAGCGTAAGCTTCGCGTGCGAGCTTTACCGTCCAACCTGCCAGATAGTATAATCGCAGATATTTCGAATTTGGAAATTGGAAACAAACTATATGTAACTGATGTCTCTGACGAAAAATTCACTTTTTTACATCCTGATAACACTGTTGTTTGTCAAGTGCGTAACTCACGTGTTTCACTTATCACTGAAGTGGAAGAAGTGGAAGGTGAAGAAGGAGAAGAAGGAACTGAAGTTGAAACTGATCAAGCAGCAGAAGGCGCACCTGCACCCGAAGAGGGAAAAGCAGACGCTTAATCCATTCATTTTGAATCAAAAGCATCCCTGCAAAACGCTGCTTGGGATGCTTTTTTTATTTTTACAAAAAAAATATGCCCTTTTGGCCATTCAAGCGTAGTCAACAACAGTCGATGAATACATTCCTTATCGTTGGTTTAGGCAATATCGGAATCGATTATAAAAACACTCGTCACAATATAGGATTTACTGTCTTGGACGCATTGGCTACACAAGTCGATGTTTCTTTTTCAACCTTGCGATATGGCGACCTAGCTGAAACGAGTCACAATAGAAAAAAAATCGTTTTACTCAAACCTAGTACATTGATGAACCGAAGTGGGCAGGCTGTACGTTACTGGGCGAAGCAGAAAAGAATGAATCCACAAAACATTCTTGTCATCACTGATGATGTTCACTTAGATTTTGGATATCTACGATTCCGAAAACAAGGGTCTGATGGTGGGCATAATGGGCTTCGTGATATTCAAGAAAAATTGGGAACCAACAAATACCCCAGACTTCGCATTGGTGTAGGATCCAACTTTAGCAAAGGACGACAAGCAGATTATGTGCTTTCTACTTGGAATGCAGATGAGCAGAGTAAGCTTCCACTGCTTGTTGATCAAGCGGTCAAAGCAGTGATTCACTTTGCAACCCAAGGCCTTGAACAAACGATGAACCTTTACAATGGTCAAACAAAAGTGAACGAGGGATGAAAACCATTCATGGCATAGAAAACTTCCCTACAAGTGAAGGGTCAATCGTTACCATTGGTACTTTTGATGGCGTGCACTTGGGTCATCAGCAAATACTCAAACAATTGATCGATACAAGTCAGCAGTCAAAACTAAAAAGTATTATACTGACTTTTTTTCCTCACCCCCGAATGGTGCTACAACCGGATATTTCTATGCGTCTTATCCAAACCATTGAAGAGCGCGAAAGAGCCCTCAGAAAAACAGGGTTGGACTATTTGATTATCCATCCCTTTTCCGCACAATTTTCAAGGCTCAGTGCCGATGATTATGTAAGGGAAATCCTAGTAGAGAAACTCAACGTTCGAAAAGTAGTTGTTGGGTATGATCATCGCTTTGGTCGTAACAGAACTGCCAGTTTAGAAGACATGTATAACTATGCAGATATCTATGATTTTGAGGTGATCGAAATTGATGCGAAAAAAATAAAATCAACAGCTGTAAGTTCGACCAAAATTCGAAAAGCGATAGAGGAAGGTGATATTGCACTCGCCAACAGCTATCTTGGCGACCCTTTTACACTCGAAGGTGTTGTTGTTCATGGTGATAAAAGAGGGCGTAAATTGTCCTATCCCACTGCAAATATCGAACTGCAAAACAAACATAAAATTATACCCAAACAAGGGGTTTATTTGATTCAATCAGACCTTGATAATCAAGTTGTTTATGGGATGATGAATATTGGAACAAAACCAACTTTTGATACAACCAACCCTAGTATAGAGGTGCACTTTTTTGATTGGAATGGCAATTTATATGATCAAACCTTGCAAGTGAAGTTGTTGAAGTGGGTTCGAGAGGAGCAAAAATTTGACTCAGTCGAGGAGCTACAGGCACAAATTCATGCAGATGAGAGATATTGTCGATCATATATTCCGAACTAGCGTGTGAGGTTTGAATAAAGTTTTACTTTTGCATAAAATTAAACTGCAATGCTCGACCTATTGGTAGTACGTTCAGATAAAGAAACTGTCATCACAGCCCTTAACAAACGTGGTATAGATGCGAGTACTCTTATTGACAATGCCCTCTCAGCCGATGAAAAACGTCGTGGATTACAAACCAATCTCGACCAAAAACTCGCCCTGGCAAATGCTTTAGCTAAGGAAATTGGGGAGTTATATAAGAGTGGAAATCCAGCGCAAGCCAATCAAAAGAAAGAAGAGTCTGCAACCTTAAAATCCGAAACAAAAGAACTACAAACTCAACTCTCGCAAGCAGAAAATGAATTGCACGAACTGTTGTGTTCCATCCCAAATATCCCTCACTATCTAGTCCCAAATGGGCAAAGCGAAGACGACAACGAAGAAGTTTTTCGTTCGGGGGAGGTGCCAAGTCTGAGCGAATATGCTCTTCCACATTGGGAGTTGGCTGCAAAATATGAGCTGATAAATTTTGAACTGGGCAACAAAATCACAGGATCTGGTTTTCCTGTTTACACTGGAAAAGGAGCTAAACTCCAACGCGCATTGATCAGTTTTTTTCTTGATCAAAACACAGCAGCAGGATATGAGGAAGTACAAGTCCCCCACCTAGTCAATGAGCAATCTGGCTTTGGCACTGGACAACTCCCTGACAAAGAAGGACAAATGTATCATGTTGGTGCAGACAACCTTTACCTCATCCCCACTGCAGAAGTGCCGATCACAAATTTGTTTCGCAATGAAATTGTCAATGCTAGTGATTTGCCAATCACTCGAACTGGCTATACCCCTTGTTTCCGACGTGAGGCTGGAAGTTATGGCGCTCATGTTCGTGGTCTCAATCGCTTACATCAGTTCGACAAAGTCGAAATCGTTCGACTCGAGCATCCCGACAAGGCCTATGATGCCCTCGATCAAATGGTCGAGCATGTCAAAGGCATTCTCGAACAGCTTGAGCTTCCCTATCGTATTCTTCGATTGTGTGGCGGAGACCTCGGATTTACAGCTGCAATGACATACGATTTTGAAATCTATTCCACTGCTCAAAAACGATGGCTAGAGGTGAGCTCCGTTTCAAACTTTGAAAGCTATCAGTCTACAAGATTAAAACTTCGTTTTAAAGATAATTATGGCAATCGCAAGTGGGTGCATACCCTAAATGGAAGTGCGCTTGCGCTTCCACGTATCATGGCTGGTCTACTAGAAAACCTTCAATCTAAAAATGGCATTCGCATCCCTAAAGCTTTGGCTTCCTACACTGGCTTTGATACAATTCACTAATTGCTCTTATGCGTATTCTCAATATCACCTTTAGTGTTGATCCAACAGTTCAAGAGGATTTTGTTGCCTATGTAACAACGCAACTCATCCCAACAATTGATCAGAAAAGCTCCCTTTTGCGCATACACAGCGATGCCAACACACATCCCACTTTTGGACTTCAAATTGAGTTTGATTCTTCCAATATACTCAAAGACTTTAAAGATAAAGGGTTGGAAAAAACCTATGAGCAACTCCAAGCCTCTTTCCCCAACAAATGGGTGTGTTTTGATACCGAACTTGAAAAACTAAGCCCTTGAGTGTTCGTCCAAAAAAACATCTGGGTCAACACTTTTTGACTGATCTCAGCATCGCTCAAAACATTGCTAGTGCGCTCACTGGAGTTGACTACCAAGATGTGTTAGAAGTAGGTCCTGGCACGGGGGTACTGACCCAATATCTACTGCAAACCAAGCATACGGTTCACGCCATTGAGGTGGATGGCGAATCTGTAGATTATCTCAAAACAAATTTCCCCAAACTAGAACCAAATTTAGTTTTTGGAGATTTTCTGAAATGCAATTTGACCAAAGATTTTCCAAGCCCTTTGGCAATCATTGGAAATTTTCCATACAATATATCATCTCAAATCTTGTTTAAAACCATTGAAAATCGAAATCAGATTCTAGAATTTGTTGGGATGTTTCAGAAAGAGGTTGCAGAACGCATTTGCGAACCCCCTGGCTCAAAAACATATGGGATAATATCTGTTTTGACCCAAAGTTTTTATGACACCGAATATTTGTTCAATGTCAATCGATTTGTGTTTGACCCACCACCCAAAGTAGCATCAGCTGTATTGAGATTGCGCCGAAAAGAAACGATCGACTTAAACTGTGATGAAAGACTGTACTTTCAAGTTGTGAAAACTGCCTTTCAACAAAGACGAAAAACTTTACGAAACAGTTTAAAAACCTTTTCTTTATCAACCAATTTAAAAGAAGACACTATCTTTGGGCAGCGTCCAGAACAATTGGGCGTTTCGGATTTTATTCGCATCACAAATTTGATTGCTCATGACGCCATTTAAGCTTAGTGAAGAACTTCTAGATCAAATCAACAGTGATATAGTGGCTCAAAACAACAAAGCACTACAAACACTTGTTAAAGAATACCATTACGCCGATTTAGCAGAAATTTTTGAGGCCCTTCAAATCGATCAGGCTGTTTATTTGTTTAAACTGATTGACTCTGAAAAATCAGCAGATATGCTCCCCGAACTCGACGAAGATGTTCGTGAGAGTATTCTTGATGCATTGTCATCAGAAGAAATCGCAACAGAAATTGAGGAGCTCGATACCGACGACGCAGTAGATATCATCGCTGAACTCCCTGACGAGGTTCGTAAAGAAGTTATCAATCAAATTTCAGATACTGAACATGCTGATGATATCCGAGAGTTACTCACCTATGACGAAAATTCTGCTGGTGGTCTAATGGCCAAAGAGTTGGTTTGTGTCAACCAAAACTGGACAGTCACTCGTTGTGTGCGAGAGATGCGCATACAGGCGCAAGAAGTCACTCGTGTCCATTCCATCTATGTTGTGGATGATGAAAATGTATTGCTTGGACGCTTATCACTCAAAGATCTGCTAACAGCGAATGAAAAAAGCAAAATTAAAAGCGTATACATCCCGAAAGTCGATTATGTGACAATCGACGAAGATGGAGAGGAAGTGGCAAAAATTATGTCAAAATATGATTTAGAGGCAATTCCTGTTGTCAATGAACAAAAACAGCTTGTGGGCAGAATTACGATTGATGATATTGTCGATTTGATTAAGGATGAGGCAGAAAAAGATTATCAGCTCGCCGCAGGAATTTCATCTGATGTTGAAGCAGATGATTCCATTTTTCAACATACAAAGGCACGACTTCCTTGGTTGATATTGGGCTTGGTAGGTGGGCTTGGAAGTGTCTTTATCCTCGAGGGTTTTGAAGGTTTTATGAATCATCCATCCCACAAGTCCTTATTCTTTTTTACCCCTCTCATTGCTGCAATGGCTGGGAACGTGGGTGTTCAATCATCGGCAATTATTGTACAAGGACTTGCCAATGATGTGGTCAAAGGAAGTTTGCTCAATCGTCTGTTCAAGGAAGTTGGACTGGGGTTGATAAATGGGGGTGCTTTAGCCTTACTTGTTATCCTTTTTGGTGTTGCCACCAAACAGCCAACTGATGTGAGCCTGACCATTGCTTTATCGATGCTTTGCGTGATTATTGTCTCAGCACTGATTGGCACTTTTGTGCCTATAGTACTCAACCGAAATGGAATAGACCCAGCAATTGCCACTGGCCCATTTATCACCACAAGCAACGACATCTTTGGCATATTCCTCTTTTTTTATATCGCCAAATGGTTTTTGGCTTAATTCCAAATGTCAATTACCATGCGCGTTTTACACCTAGACAACAATCATGATATTCTGGCAGAAGGATTGAGTGAAATTGGTTGTACCAATGACTTTGATTTCACAAGTTCCAAAGAAGATATTCTTTCAAAAATTGATGCCTATGATGCCATTGTTATTCGCAGTCGTTTTCCAATCGATAAAGCGTTTTTAGATTCAGCCAAACACCTTCGCTTTATTGCTAGGGTGGGTTCGGGGCTTGAGAATATCGATGTGTCTTATGCAATAGATATTGGGATTGAGGTCATTGCCTCTCCTGAAGGAAATGCCAATGCTGTGGGTGAACATGCACTTGGGATGATTCTGACGCTTTTCAATAAACTTCCCAAAGCAGCACTGGATATCAAAAATGGTAAGTGGGAGCGTGAGGCGAATCGTGGTGAGGAGCTCAACGGGAAAACTATAGGATTGATTGGCTATGGGCATACAGCAAATCAATTTGCAAAAAAACTCAGTGGGTTTGATGTCAGAGTTTTATGTCACGATATATTGCCAAACAAAGGAAATACGTTTGCCACGCAAGTCGATTTAAAAACCCTACAAGAGCAAGCAGATGTTGTTAGCTTACACATCCCCCAAATTGCTCAAACCAAAGGGTTGATCGATTCTGAATTTATAAAAAAGATGAGCAAAGAGTTTTGGCTAATCAATACCGCAAGAGGAAATCAGGTGGTGATCAAAGACCTTATCGGTGGACTAGAAATGGGAAAAGTGAGAGGTGCCTGTCTAGATGTTTTGCCATTTGAAAAATCATCCTTTGAGGGGGTTACAAACAATGCTCAACTCAAACAGTTGCAGGAAAACCCAAATGTTATTCTTACACCCCATATCGCAGGTTGGACACACCAAAGCAAGCGTCAACTCGCTCAGGTTATTGTCGATAAGGTTAAACAGATTTTTTTTAATTCTTTTTAGAAAAACAATATCTTAACCTGATGTTTACAAGCTGAAAACCAATAGATTATATTTTTGCATTATGAAAAAGATACTTATCCTCTGCACTGGTAACTCTTGTCGAAGCCAAATCGCACATGGTTATTTTACATATTTCGGTAAAGATGCCCTAGATGTGTATTCAGCTGGTATCGAAACACATGGCGTCAATCACAGAGCCATAGCAACGATGGAGGAAGATGGAATTGATATTTCAGAACAGACATCGAACCACGTGGATGAATACCTCCACATCCCATTTGACTATATACTGACTGTTTGTGATCATGCACATGAACACTGTCCTAATATTCCTAGTCAAACAGCACTTCGCATTCATCACAACTTTACTGATCCTTCCAAGCTGGTGTCAGAAAATGAAGAAGAAATCAGAGCTGCTTTTGCCACAACAAGAGAAGAAATCAAAAACTTTGCTATTGCGTTTGTGCAGCAACACAGACTCAAGAAGGTGTCTAACGCATAACCAACTGCATCGTTTCTTGGGTTCGCTGCTCTAACAAAAGCTCGTTTTTACGAAGCAAAAAAGCAGCGCTTTCTGGCTGAAAATGCCGAATCGTGTACAATGAGACATTTGGTTTATAGTCCACTTGAAATCGACCACGAAGTTCGTGGAGAAGCTCTTCTATTTTGCCAAACTTATCAAAAACACAAACCGAAAAACTAATCGCTGAGTTTTGAATCAAATCAACCTTCATTTTATACTTGTGAAGCATGGCAAAAATATCACTGATATTTTTTTCAATAATGAACGAAAAATCAAGTGAAGATAACTTGATTAATGACAAATTATTTTTAACAATATAACAAGGAATATGAGGGTCTATTGCAACCCCTTTACTCACTTTGGTTCCTTCATCGCTGGGATTGATAAACGATTTTACATGAAGTGGAATTTCTTTTCGCTGTAGTGGCTGAAGGGTTTTGGGGTGAATAACCGATGCCCCATAAAACGCCAGCTCAATTGCCTCTTGATAAGAGATGTGATGGAGCAGTTGGGTTGATTCAAAATGACGAGGGTCAGCATTGAGAACCCCTGGCACATCCTTCCAAATGGTTACAGAATTACTATTGAGACAATAAGCGAATATCGCTGCAGTGTAGTCAGACCCCTCACGACCGAGTGTCGTGGTAAAGTTGTTGTCATCACTTCCAATAAATCCTTGGGTAATATAAAACTGATCAGGGTTGACTTTTTCTCGAATTGCCTTTTCTGTTTTATCCCAATCTACATTCGCATCGCGATAGCTGTTGTCGGTTTGGATGCATTCTCTTGCATCTAGCCAGTTGGCAGCAATCCCTTTTTCGTTTAGGAAATGGGTGATGATCGTCGTTGATACCAATTCCCCTGTGCTTACAACCTGATCATAAACAAAAGAATAATGTGGAGATTTATTGTTTTTCAAAAAAGTACGCAACCGATCGAATCGTTGTTTGACCTGATCAAACACATCATGCTTTGGGTGATTGAAGATTTCATTCATAATCCCCAAATGATAGTCGATAATTTCATTGAGTTGTGACTCCATTTGTTTGGCGTCATCAAAATAGGCTTCAATAAGCTTTTCGAAAGCATTGGTGGTTTTGCCCATAGCAGACACCACAATCAAGGTTTGCTTATGACCTGTTTGTTCAAGCACACGATACATATTGTGTATCCCCTCGGCATCTTTTACTGATGCTCCCCCAAATTTAAATATTCTCATCAGGATATTGATTTATCAATGTAGAAATTGCATGTTCATCCATTTGAGCTGTGCGCCAATCAGACAGTACTGCAGCACCAGTTTGCTCGTAGAAATCAATAGCAGATTGGTTCCAGTCCAGCACAGCCCACTCCACACGACGCACTTGCAGAGAATGAGCATAGTGGATAAATCGTTTGTACAAGGCAAATCCAATACCTTTCCCTCTGTGATCTTCTTGTACGATCAAATCTTCAAGGTGCATCGTTTTTCCTTTCCAAGTCGAATAACGTGGATAACCCAAAGCCAAGCCTACAATTTGTTGATCCTCCTCGGCAACAAAGCACACAAAAGAAGGATGCTCGCCAAAACCATCTCGAACCAAGTCATCAGTTGTAAGAACGACTGCATCTGGCTCGCGTTCAAAAACAGCAAGCTCTTTGATGAGTGCTAAAATTGATTGTGCATCAGCCGAGGTCGCTTGACGAATAGTAGCCTGTTTTTTCATGGGTGCAAAGGTAAGAATATGACAGCAAATGCGTGTTCGAATCTTTTTACGATTTGTATGCAATCTATAAGAAGAGTTTGTATCATTGCATAAAAATTGGATTGAATCCATTTGGCAATGCTGGTCGTACCACCAACAATGTACAGCTCCAGCAGCTTTCCAACCTTATAGATGCGAGCGAAAAAGTCAGTGTTTCGGGTCTCGCAGGGTCATCTTATGCCTTTTTGGTAGCTGCCATATTTGAAAAGAAGAAAAAAACAATGGTTTTGGTCCTGGATGATAAGGAGGAAGCAGCCTATATATTTAACGATCTCGAGCGATTGCTGCCTGATCAGCAAGTACTCTTCTACCCTGCTAGCTATCGCCGACCCTATGAAATAGAAGAGGTGGACAACGCAAATGTGATGATGCGTGCAGATGCCCTTAAAACATGTAGCACGAATCAAAAACCAACTTTACTTGTGAGCTATCCCGATGCTTTGTTTGAGCAAGTCATCACAAAAAAAGAGTTGAAAAAAAAGACGTTAACAATACATCTTGGCGAAAGTATTGGTCGAGACCTCATCAATGAAGCCTTATTTGCCTACGACTTTCAAAGGGTTGATTTTGTGTCCCAATCTGGTGAATTTTCAGTAAGAGGTGGAATCATCGATATCTTTTCCTATGATAAAGATGAGCCCTATCGCATCGAGTTTTTTGGAGATGATGTTGATCGAATCAATTGTTTTGATATCGAGACCCAATTGTCGACCAAGCCACTGGAGAAGATCGATATTGTTGCTCATTTAGAGCATAAATTACAAAGCGAAGAACGCCAGCCGATTTGGTCCTTTTTAGGGGATTCAACCACTTATTTTCTGCCTGCCATCGCTGATGTGACTGCTGTACTGGACAAGCTCTATGACAAGTCGATAGAGACGTACTCTTTTTTGGAAAGCCCTTTAAATCACTCCAATCCTGAAGACTTGTTTGTGCGTGGTCATAATTTTGAAACAGCAATTGCCAATAGAACTAGCGTCCACTTTGGTGGTCAAAAAGAGTCGAATCACATTGCTTTTGACTGTCAGCCACAACCGATCTTTAATCGAAATTTCGAAAAAGTCATCGAACATCTGACCGATAACGAATCACAGGGGTTTCGTAATCATCTTTTTTGCAGTTCACAGCAGCAAGCCGACCGTTTTGTGAGGATCGCAGAAGAGTTGTCATCCAAAAAAGTGTTTGAAATCCATATCATGCCCCTTTATCGAGGGTTTATAGACAAGCAAAATCATATCGCTTGTTATACAGATCACCAATTTTTTGAGCGTCATCACAAATTCAGACTCAAAAATGGCTATGCAAAAAAACAAGCCATTAGTCTCAAGGAGTTCAACCAACTTAGTGTTGGGGATTTTGTCACTCATATTGATCATGGGGTTGGTAAATTTGGTGGGCTCCAGCGCATCGAAGTTGATGGCAAACTTCAAGAAGCGATTAAACTCACCTACAGCGAGCGTGATATACTATATGTGAGTATTCACTCATTGCACAAAATCAGTAAATACGCAGGGAAAGATGGTGCTATTCCTAAAATTTATAAACTTGGGTCTGTCACTTGGAAAAAATTGAAAACAAAGACAAAGAAACGGGTGAAAGAAATTGCCTTTGACCTCATTAAAGTCTATTCAAAAAGGAAACTTAAAAAAGGTTTTCAATGTCATTCTGATAGTTATTTGCAACACGAGTTGGAAGCATCCTTTATCTATGAAGACACACCCGATCAGCGAAATGCCACAGCGGCAGTAAAAGAAGATATGGAAAGTGAACAGCCCATGGATCGATTGGTTTGTGGAGATGTTGGCTTTGGCAAAACAGAAGTCGCCATTCGTGCTGCTTTCAAGGCAGTGGACAATGGAAAGCAGGTCGCTGTTCTTGTACCCACCACAATCCTTGCCTTTCAACATCACAACACTTTTTCAAAACGTTTGAAGGACTTCCCAGTCAAAATCGATTATTTGAATCGTTTTCGATCAGCTAAAAACAAAAAGGAAATCCTTCAAGGGTTGGATGATGGGTCAATCGATATTATTATTGGCACGCACCAACTGGTGAACAATAGTACCAACTTTAAAAATTTGGGCTTGCTGATCGTAGATGAGGAGCAGAAATTTGGGGTTAGCGTAAAAGAAAAACTTAGGGCACTCAAAGCCAATGTAGATGTACTCACACTCACTGCCACTCCAATTCCGAGAACGCTGCAATTTAGCTTAATGGCAGCTCGTGACTTGTCGATTATCAATACTCCTCCGCCGAACAGACACCCCATAGAAAGTCAGGTCGTTGGCTTTAGTGAACCCCACATTCGGGATGCGATAATCTATGAATTGCAACGAGGTGGGCAGGTGTTTTTTGTGCACAACAGAGTCGAAAATTTGGCAGATTTCACTGGTATGATTCAACGCCTAGTCCCCGATGCTAAGGTCACAAGCATTCATGGCCAAATGGAAGGATCGTCGATCGAAACTAGAATGCGTGATTTTATTGAGGGTCATATCGATATACTGGTGGCAACAACCATCATTGAAAATGGGCTTGATGTGCCAAACTCAAATACAATTTTTATCAATAATGCACATCAATTTGGACTGAGTGATCTTCACCAAATGAGGGGACGTGTGGGAAGGAGTAACAAAAAGGCCTTTTGTTATTTCTTATCAGCTCCCATGTCAACACTAAACGGTGAAGCTCGAAAACGAATGCGTGCACTTTCCGAACACACTGCTTTGGGGTCTGGTTTTCAAATTGCCATGCGTGATTTGGAAATTCGTGGTGCTGGCGATTTGTTGGGTGGCGAGCAAAGTGGATTTATCAATGATATTGGGTTTGAAACATATCAGAAAATTTTAAAAGAAGCTGTTGAAGAATTAAAATCTGAACATTTTCAAGAGCTCTATCCAAATCATGAGCCAGCTCCAAAAGAAGTACAAATTGATACCGACCTCGAAATTCTTTTCCCAGACACCTATATCAACAACGTACAAGAGAGATTGAGTTGTTATCAAAGCCTAAATAAAGTATCAAATCAGCCTGCACTTGATCAGTTTGTGAATGAGTTGCATGATCGTTTTGGTCCTTTACCCTCGACATCCCAGGCACTGATTCAAAGTATTCAACTCAAATGGTTGGCATACGAATTACATTTTGAAAAAATTGTTTTGAAAAAAAATAAACTCATCGGATACTTTGACCTCTCAACAAATCAGGACTTCTTCCAGTCAGATCAGTTTCAGTTTATGATGAAAAAACTACATTCGCATTCGAAAAAGGGTTTGTTGAAAGAGCGAAAACAAGGAGAAAACAATCGATTATTATTATCGTTTGAAAATATCAATACGATAGAAGAAGCCTTGGGTTCGTTGAAAGAATTGCAACCTATAACTGCTTGAGATCTTTGATGATTCGAAAGGCTCTATCAACCTGTTCTTCATTGACAAGAATCGTGAATTCATTCGAAGTTGAAATCACTTCGTAGATATTAATTCCCTCCCAGGACAGGCGCTGAAAAACAAAATAATAGATCCCTGGAACAGACACATTTTCAGTTGGTAACTTCACCGAAATAGAAGACAAGTCTGTTTCTTTATGAATACATGTTTCATTTGAGAAACAACTTTCAACCAGTTCGGCAAGGTTGCCGCTCACCACAACATTACATTCGTTGACGCCTCTTGAAGAGGTGTAAAAATTATCTTTCGCATCAGAAATCCCAGCAACCAATTTTGCCTGAGAAGTCAAAAGTGTTGGAGAGGTCTTAAAGTTGTAATCAATGAGCGACGATCGAACTGTAATATCGCCAATGTTTCGCAGCGTGCGTACAATTTTAAGAGAAGATCGAAATTCAAAATCGGAGGAAAGACGCTTCAGAGCCATAACAATGGCTCCATTTCTCACCTCTTTGTTCATCACACTGCTAATATCTTCATTCATTATGCGAGCGAGAGAGGTAAGGTTGATAATGCCCTGCGTTAGTGCGCTGACTAAAAAGGGTTTGCTTTTGATATATTCCTCAACAGCAGAAGATATTGTTTTCATATGATCTCTTAAGTACATCGCGAAAATAGTAAATAATTAAACAAAATGTTATAAATAACACATTTATTAAAATTGGTAGAATGCATTTTAGTTGATTTGAAGCTTGAAGTTCTTACCTTGAATGACAATGCTTACGATATCAAACCTAACATTGACATCCAAGTTATTTTACTGACAAAGTGGTCAGCAGCAACAATAAGAGAGCTCTGTTGTTTTTTTGAAACAAAGGGTTGAGGGTCACCAAAATAGGTGCTTGTCCTTGACTTAACCTGCACAATAGCGAGCACATCATCTTTACGAGCAATGATATCGATTTCCGATCTGCCAAAACGATAATTGCGTTTGAGGATGGTGTAGCCTTTTTTGATAGCTTTCAGCAGCAAGACTTTCGCCCTGTCGAGCAAGTTTGGTTGTGTTCATTTTGAGATTGTAAATTTTGAAGATATAAAAAATCGATGAGAGGGAAGATTATTGCTTATTTTTGTGATGGAATTAAACGACTACATGCCACAACAGCGCTACACCATTACTGCAGCACTTCCCTACACCAATGGACCAATTCATATTGGGCATCTAGCTGGTGTTTATGTGCCAGCAGATATTTATGCTCGCTATCTGCGAATGAAAGGAGAAGATGTTTTTTTTGTTTGTGGAAGCGATGAGCATGGCGTTGCAATTTCTATTCGAGCCAAAAAAGAGGGGAAGACACCTAAAGAAATCATCGATCATTATCACAATATGATTCAATCCTCTTTTGATGATTTTGGGATTTCTTTTGATCATTATGGAAGAACTTCCGATCCGATTCATCATCAAACTGCAAGTGATTTTTTTAAAGCACTTTATGATAAGGGCGATTTTATTGAAGAGACCACAGAGCAATTGTACGATCAAGAAGCCGAACAGTTTTTGGCCGATCGGTTTGTGGTAGGTACTTGTCCACATTGCGGCCATGAAGAGGCCTATGGTGATCAATGCGAGTCTTGTGGGCGCTCGCTCAATACGACTGATTTAATACATCCAACCTCCACTATTTCTGGTAGTGTTCCCATCACCAAAGCAACCAAACATTGGTTCCTACCACTGGATAGGTTTCAAAGTTTTTTGGAAGATTGGATTCTGAAAGGGCATGCTGATGATTGGAAATCCAATGTATATGGGCAAGTAAAATCCTGGCTCGACGATGGGCTCAAAGCAAGGGCAGTAACGCGAGACCTTGACTGGGGGATTCCAGTACCAGTGCCAGGAGGAGAAAACAAAGTGCTCTATGTTTGGTTTGATGCGCCAATTGGATATATCTCTGCAACCAAAGATTGGGGACAGCAAAACAATACCGACTGGGAGCCATATTGGAAAGACAAAAACACCAAGCTCATCCACTTTATCGGCAAGGACAATATCGTGTTTCACTGTATTATCTTTCCTTCGATGCTAAAGGCTGAGGGATCTTATGTATTGCCGACCAATGTACCTGCAAACGAGTTTCTAAACCTCGAAGGACAAAAACTATCAACCTCCAAAAATTGGGCGGTTTGGCTTCATGAGTATTTGGAGGATTTTCCAGGCAAACAAGATGTGCTGCGTTATGTCTTAACTGCCAATGCGCCAGAAAATAAAGACAATGACTTCACTTGGCGTGATTTTCAAGCTAGAAATGACAACGAGCTCGTTGCTATTTATGGAAACTTTATCAATCGAATTGTTGTGCTCACCCATAAGTACTATCAAGGAGTGGTGCCTGCACCAAATCACAACACCCAAGTGGACGAAGAAACCCTTGAGGAGTTGCGTTCCTTACCAATCCAAATCGCAACTGCAGTGGAAAACTATCGCTTTCGTGAGGCCAGTCAAATCCTTTTGAAAATTGCTCGCTTAGGCAATAAATATCTCGCTGATGAAGAGCCTTGGAAACAGCAAAAAACCAATCCAAAGCGTGTTAAAACCATCATGTATAATGGCTTACAAATTGCAGCAGTATTGGCAATTGCTAGCACTCCATTTTTACCACAAACTGCCAACAAACTCAAAACCATATTGGGACTTTCGCTACAATCGAATTGGAGTGATATGACTCAATCCGAATTGGTAGCTGTTGGAACTGTCCTAGCCCCTAGTGAATTGTTGTTTTCAAAAGTTGAAGATGACGATGTTCAAATCCAACTGGACAAACTAAAAAACCAGAGCATCTAGGCCTATGCTTCACATTGCCTTTGATGCTTGCTATGCCCACCCACTGCCTGAGAAGCACCGATTTCCGATGATTAAATATGAGTTGTTGCCAAAGCAACTCCTGCATGAAGGCACTTGTATAGCTGAACAATTTTTCAGTCCAAAACCCATTCATAAAGACATTGTGTTGCGAGTACACACGCCTAGCTATTACGATCAATTGTGTGGGCTCACATTGTCCAAATCAGAGGTTCGAGGTTTAGGCTTTCCACTATCGCATGAGCTTGTACATCGCGAGCATGTCATCGCACAAGGAACAATCGATGGGGCTGCTTATGCACTCGAGCATGGTATTGCGATGAACATTGCTGGAGGAACACATCATGCCCATGCCGATCGATCTGAAGCGTTTTGTATGCTCAACGATCAGGCTATTGCAGCGCAGTGGCTTCTTGACAATGGCAAGGCAAATAAGATATTGATTCTTGATTTGGATGTGCATCAAGGGAATGGAACTGCTGCTATTTTTTCAAATCATGAAAAGGTATTTACCTTTTCCATGCACGGAAAAAAAAACTATCCTTTTCGCAAAGAGAAAAGCGATTGGGATATTGCTTTAGCTGACCAGACAGATGATGCCACCTATATGAAAATCCTTGCAGATAGTTTGGATGATTTATACCAAAACGTACAGCCAGATTTTGTGTTTTATTTGTGTGGTGTTGACGTGATTGCAAAGGACAAGCTAGGAAGATTGGGCTTGTCGGTATTGGGTTGTAAGCAGCGTGATGAGATGGTATTGCAGTGGTGTCAGCGACACGCCTTGCCTGTACAATGCAGCATGGGTGGTGGGTATGTGCCTGAGATTTCTGTTTTAGTAGAGGCCCACGCCAATACGTTTCGATTGGCGCAGGATATCTACTTTTAGGGTTAAAGCATCATCAGCTCATCACAAGTATTTATCATACAGAAGCTGGAAAGACCTATTACTTTGTATATGACCAGGGCTATATTCGTCCAGAGAACGGTTGGTATATTTTGGTCAGGCGAAGAGAATAAGCTAACGCCAACGCTGGCTTCTGAGTTGAAGGGCAGCAACAACAACATCACGTCGGCTGATCTGACCAGCCAATCGACCATTGTTTAGCACAGGCAAACGACGTCGACTATTGGAGTGAAAATACAAAGCCGCGTCAAAAATAGTACGATCATGTTCGATCGTATTCACTGGAAATGACATAAAATTTGATGTTTGTTTTTCTAAAATAGGCATATTGAAGTATCTGCTTTCAGATATTTGTTTCATAAAATCTGCTTCTGAAACAATCCCAACAAGCATTCCGTTTTTATCAACGACTGGTCCACCAGATATCCGATGTTTGATAAATAACTCCATCACCTCCAAAATCGATTGTTCTGGAGAAAATGTGATGAGATCTTTTGTCATATAATCTGAAACAAGTAGTGGTGGTTTGGGGGACGCCTTCTTTTCAGCACGAGCACCTCTAAAACTTTTAATGGCCATAATGATTTGGTTTATTCATCCTAATGTACGTATTTTTTTTTTGAAATGAACTAGACAGCCGATTGAAAAGACTTTATTTTTGTAAGATGAAAAAGCGAATTGGCATATTGGGTTGTGGTTGGCTTGGCTTGGGTCTTTCACAATCATTTGTCGAAGAAGGGCATGATGTGCATGGAAGTCGGCAATCAAACAAAGGGGTTAATTTTCTTCAAGAAAATGGAATTCGTGGCTTTGTAGTCCAAGTCCATGAAGATCAAATTATTGGGGATCTATCTGCCTTTCTTTCCAGGGTCAATTGCTTATTTTTGACTTTACCTCCAGGCATTCGAAAAAATCCGAAACGTAACTTTATTGCTGTCATTCAGAAGCTTGTCCCACATATCCAAAACACTAAAGTCCAACAAGTGGTGTTTACCAGTAGCACAAGTGTTTTTGGACCACAACAAGGGCTTGTTACGCCTCAAACAATCCCCTTACCAGAAAGTAAAAGTGGCAAACAATTGCTTGAGGTCGAAAAAATCTTATTGTCACAACCTAATTTTTCCACTCAGATTGTTCGTCTAGGTGGGCTTATCGGCGATGATCGACACCCTGTAAAGCAGCTCTCAAAATTACCAATTGTTCACAACCCCGAGGCACCAATCAATCTTATACATAAAACTGATGCAATTGGGTTGCTTCGCTATTTATCCGAACAAGCGCCTTGGCAGAAAATTTATCATGGTGTTGCGCCCTGGCATCCAATAAAAAAGGACTTTTATCTACATGCTGCAAAGCAATTGCAAATCTCTTCCCCAAAGTTTAGTTCTGAAAAAGGATTATCAACTAAAGTCGTTTCCGATCCTTATATCGAATCGGGGGCTTATCGATTTGTGGAGCCAAAACTTGGGCTTGATCTCCAGTTGTAGAAAAACGGTTGTAGTGATCGGCAAATATATTCCATGAAATCACCACATCATCCATTGATTTGATAAAGGTGGAGTCTGCATACTGCGCTGGATAGGTATATCGGACAATCCCTAGTCGCGTTTGAAAAACCTTGTAACGACTTAGAAGTTGAGGGATACGAAGTTGGTCTGGGAATTTTTTTTCTGAAATTCGATCTGCTTCATCGCCAATTGATTCGAGCAGTTGTTGAAGCGAATTGGTATCGACATTTGGCAGCTCTTCAAGTTGGGCAAACAAGGATGTAAAGGGCTGTTCTTCTCCTAGTGGAATTGAGGTGAGTTGAGGTTTATTATCAAAAAAAACTCTGTTTTCTACAACGATTGGTTCAGCACTGTTTGTTTGTTGTTCTGATTGAGAACATGAGGTCATGATTGCGAAAAACAATATGAAAATTCGTTTCATTCAACAAATATACAGTATGTGTGGCGTAATTTGACCTTAGCGTTTATATCCAGGTGGGTTGGCAATTGCCATTTTTGGACTCCGGTTTTCATTTTTATCCCAAATTCCCATCGTGAACCATCGTCTACTTCATGGTGTATTTTCCAATACTCGTCAATTGAGGAAAAGTAGAACAAAGGCGCTCTTCCCAAAAAGCATCGCAATTCATAAGATTAACTTCACATGCTTCCATTGGTTTTGGACGTTGAGTAAATAAATTGATAGTATGCATCAACCTAACCTACTTTAATTTTTGGTGGTATTTAAAGATTCTCCTTTCCGAGATTTCAACAGTGCTCTTATTTCATTGGCGCGAGTCTCATCTATACTATAGTTACGCATAATCCACATAGCAGCCAATGTTCCAAGTGTTGGGAAAAAACAAAAGAAAGCATGCAGTCCATCTACTGCCGATTGTTGCTCTACGGTGGTTAAGTCTGGATTAAAGCCCACCGCAGCAATTATCACACCGCTCAGAGCCCCTGCTATGGCAAAGCCTACTTTAATCATCCACCAATAAATCGCTCCAAAAACTCCTTCTCTTCTTTTACCTGAGTTTAGCTCATCAACGTCTATTACATCTGCAGTCATAGACATCATAATGGTAAATAAACTTCCTATACCAAATGAAAAAAATGGAAGAGCAATAATATACATCCAAGGCTTTCCAGGAATGAATAAAAAGTATAGCATAATATACCCTAGAATAGATATACTTTGCGATAGCATGAATGCTTTTTTCTTACCCATTCTTTTGGATAACCACGCTACAATAGGGATTACGATAAAAGTAGTTCCCAAAGCACCAAGGCATCCAAAGAGTGATACCCAAATTCCAGTAGCTTCGGCATCGCCGTTAAAAAGTTTATATACAATGACAAAGAAAGTTAGGGACGATACCGCCATAAAGGCATTGTATATAAAAAATGTAGCACCACATAATTTTCTAAACTCTTTAATTTTAAATGCTTCGATAAAGCTGTCATAAATTTTTCCAAGACTAGCGCCAATACTAGCAATACTCAAGGGCTCATAATCTTCATTAAGGGTAGATTTACTCTTTATGAATATTGCTGGAACAATCGTGCAAATTACACAAGGGATTGCTACCCATATTGCGAGTTCCCTTGCTGCTTCGTCTGCTGAAGGAAACCACTCGGTGTCATACATTATGACCCAAAACCACGGGGCAATCACCCATGCCCATTGCCCAATCCATTGCGCGATAGCCATGATATTTGTACGTTCGTGAAAATCATCACTCATTTCATACCCCATAGCTACATAGGGAACACTGAAAAAAGTAAGCCCTAAATAAAAAATAATGGACCATATAAAGAAATACCAAAAATTAAATTGTAATGAGTTCTCCTTAAATAGCTGCCACATAAAAATGTAGGCAACTCCCATAACAATACCGCCTACCAAAACATACTGTTTCCGGCGTCCCCATTTCGATTTGGTATTATCAGAAATAAAACCCATTATAGGGTCTGTAATAGCATCAAATATTCTAGGGAAAAAATATATAAGAGACCACATCCAACCTGGAAAACCCAAATCTTGAACTAACACAACCATAAAAATTCCAAGAATGGCAGGAAACATTTGATTGGCAAACATGCCGATGCCAAAAGCAATTCTTTGACCTATTGGGACTCTGTTTTGTAAGGAAGGGTTGTCCATTATAATTGTTTTAGTGGTTGTGGATCATTATGGTTTGTATTGCTTGCGGGCTGATGCTTATATTTTTGGTAAAACCATCATGAGTTAATTCGAAATTTTTTAGCGTGGTCCCTTCATTAAATACGACAACTGCTATGCTTCCATCTGGATTTTTGGCAGCAGCTACCATAAGTTCCTCATCTGATTTTTTGGCATCAATTACTTTCGCCTCTGGTCGAATAAACTTGCTAAAATGAGCCATGATATAGTATAGCGGTGTGTAGTAAACCTCGTCCTTTTCTGGGTCTACAATTACAGGGGCAATACACCAGTTATTTGCCCAATTTGGTCCTCCTTTGGTGTCTAAAACCATATTCCAATCTACCCAACCATCGACCCAATTGTTTAGGCATCCGATAATGTCTCGAGCATATCTATTGGCAGGAGCGTATTTGGGATGTAAATATTTTTTCTCTTCCTCTCTCCAGTCATATCCCCAATCCGTGGCTTCTTTTTTCCAATACCATTTGTCGTCTTTCCAAACAGGCACTTCGGCATCTACACAAGCTTCTGTTTGAATGAGATATTTTTCTGGGGCCTTTTTGTGTGCGTACTGCAATTCCTCTTGGAAATAGTCATAAGTGCTTTCGTACCAATGAATTGCTGTTCCGTCGTAATACTTACTTGAAGCTTCGTCTTTGTACATGACATCTACCCACTCACGAATTCCTTCACGGTTTTGGTCATACCCTAAAATTTTAAGGTGGCTTTTACCATCAGCTTCGAGCTTTGGACCCAAAAAGTTTTGAACGAAGTGCGTCATTTCTTCAGGTGAATAATGCATGCTTTCCCAATTCTCTCCATTTCCATGCGGCTCATTTTCGACAGTAAATCCCCAAATGTCAATTCCTTCTGCCTTGTAGGCATCAACATATTTTGAAAAGAACAAAGCCCAAGTGTCATAATACTCTGGCAGTAGTTTTCCACCAACCCAACTATTGTTGTCTTTCATCCATGGAGATGCAGTCCAAGGGGAAGAAAAAAGTTTAAACCCATCTTCTGATATCGCCATCGCATCCTTTATCATGGGAATAATATCTTCCTTATCCTCATCTATCGAAAAGTGATCCAAATTTATATCTCCTGCCACAGGCGTGTAGGAGTAATTGTTTAATGAAAAGTCACATGAGTTCATGTGCGTACGCGTAAGGGAATAACGCGCGCCATCTTTCGCAAAATAAGCTGCTAAAATTTCATTGCGTTTTTCTTCACTCATCTTGTTCAGCAAATAAGCTGAAGATTCAGTAAAGGCTCCGCCAAAGCCTGTTATGGTTTGAAGTTCTATTTTTGAGTTAATCACGATTGTTGATGCCTCTGAATCATGTTCGAATGTTGTTTGCAAGCTTAATTGATTGCCACTTTCAGAGGTTTCATAAACTAGCACTTCCGGGTTTATTGAATTACAAGATATCGCTGTAAAAAGAATCGTTAAAAAAAGAGTTTTATAATACATAATCTATTTGTTTATATCCTTTTTAGGAGCTATTGGGGGTAAGACCGAAGCTAACAGCTTGTTCTCATACCCCTTGAAGGTTTTTTCAATCGTGTTTCCATTTCGTGTCATTCCAGAAAAAATTCCTTTATCAACTGAACTCCACAATGCATACTTTGCTTTTCCATCAACTGTAAACAACCCAAAATGATTTTCAGATCCCATAGGGTTTTCAGCATCTTTCCATGGCTCATCGAAAGCTTCGAAATAAAAGCAGCTTATGCTGTTTTCATTCGACCACTTTCGCAGATAATCATAATACTTTTTTGCTTTATACTCGTCCGCTGCTTGTGAACCCTCTGCTCCATAAAACCCGTTTGAGGCAGTTGCCCAACCAGTCTCTCCAATATGAATTGGTTTGTCGATTCCTAAACTCAATATATACTGCTTTACATCGTTGTATTGGCCAGCTGCAAACTCCCCTGCGCGCTGCATCGATGCATCAATTTGCTCGATTTTACTCAAACTCGGATCTCGGCTGTACCAATAATCGGGACTATAATGAGAATTGTGAAAGGCATACGTATGCATCGAAATAAAATCGACTGCGGCGATTAAACGATTCAAATCCTCTGTGTGATAATTGTCAGAAGCACCTCCCCATGCAGCAAAATCGTCGGAGCTTGTAATCCACAAGTCGCTGGGAAGATCCCCTTTGTTTTTGAGATCTTGTAGATAATTGACCCACTTTAAAATCACTGAAGGTGGCACAAAATAGCTTGTCGCCCAATGAACCATGGCTTCGTTTCCAACCGCAATCATTTTAATGATATCCGGATATTGTTTGGCATATTGAACCGCACGTTGTACTTCGGCTTCATTGTATGCTTCATCCTCTTGAGTGTGGTCTGGGTGGTCTGTCCAAGCATCTTTACAGTTGATCCAAGCACCAACCATCACATACATCTCAAATGATAAGTCCTCTTGTTTCAGCTCTGTAATTGCTTGCAGTAGATTTGGCAATTCTGTCAGCTCTGTATTGTAGGTACGTAGTATTTTGACATCTATCGCAGATAAAATTCGCATATCATCCTTGATTTGATCAACACTCGGTACGGTATCACGAGATATCGCCCGATAACCACCATAGGAAATCGCTTGATAATTTGGGTTTCCTAGGATTTCTGCTGCCGTTGGACCTTGTGGCAAAGGCGAGCAGCTCGTCCAAAGCAGAGAAACACCGGTCATCAGTATCACGATTTGTTGAATTGTTTTAAATTGATTCATGAGAAGTAAATATTGATTTGAGAGATTTTTCCATTTCGACTAAAGAGATTGGCTGCATCAACCACATCGAGGTGATATTGGTCAATCTTCTTTTTTTCTTCGTTGTTTAAAACAAGTTCAATCCCATAAGAATTCGACTCCTTGTGATATACAATTGGAACTTGACAATAGGTGAAACAGAGTGCGTGCTTTGGAATGGTGAGCGTTTTCTTTTTATTTCCTACGTCGTAGAATTCAAAATCCTTTTGCTCTTCTAGGTACTCCTCTGTTCGAACAATTGTCGGGTTAAAAAAGAGTTTTCCTTCATGTGCATATACGCCAAACTCTCCCCAACGACACAAGATATCTTCTTTGACCTGCCCTGTCATTCCGGGCTGTTGTGCACCTCGACCAGCAGGGGTATGAGAGTATGGATCTGTTGGGAAAGCACCATATGCTTTTGGAGTTTTGTGAGCCCCAATTCCGTCAACAACTTCGTAATAATGTTTTTCTAGGGAGGCAATGACATCAGAACCAGATTGCTTGTGAATCGATTCCCAAAGAACCTCTTGCACAGCCAATGCCAACTTGGATACCATGTGCCAATAAATGGATCCTAGTCCTTCAAAGCCAAAAAACGTCCCTGATCGACCCGTAAAGGATTTGTGATCAAACAAGTCTTCAAACACATGCAATAGATCCTCTTCTTCAGTTGCGACCAAATTGTCATAACGAGCTGGCAATTCAGACAATGCGTTTTTTAAGCTGTCCGCATTTGTAAAATTGCCATTGAAGTGATAGGCTCCTGCAGTGTCTTTTTGAATGACTTGCTTATTGTTGTCAGCTAGTAATGTCTTTAGTAATGTTGCGTTTTCAACGGCTTCCGCTGGCACATTGTTTTTCTCAAAAAAGCGAGGTAGGTCTTTGTTGGGATACAAAATATAGCTGTTTTGATCCTCTCTGTAAAGCTTGCTTTTGCGCATTTGATTAAGCACCTCATCAACCTGTACTGGGCTTAAATAGCCCGAACTTAAAATGGCCACTTGCCCTTCAAGCATTTCATCAAGATAAGAAATAGAAACCCCGCCTTTGTCTTCAAAAGTGATTAGATTGTAGGCATGGTACAAACCATCTTCCCGTTTGTTTGCATCAATAGAATGGTCGATAAAGGACAGGCTGACGCGAATAAACGCTTTGAGGTCAGCTGTACTGATATCTGCTGTCTTTGAAGAAAACCCATTATTGTAAATCTGATTTCGATAGCTACTCCCCGCATGCCCTAGTGCATCAACAATTGACTGTCGATCTTGCTGACTCATTGGATTGGCAAGTAAACTTTCATGTTTATTAAGTTGGGTAAAAATTTCATTGAAAAAATGATGTAACTCCTCTGAGATTGAGGAAGATGCAAAGTCAGCACTTTCAATCAAATCATCAAAAAATGAAAAGAAACGCCGCATATAGTATAGGGTAACCATAGAAGTTCCGTTTCCAACTAACGCATTGTTGGCATCGTTCCATTCGGGTCGCTGGGTGTTGAGCCAAATCCCTGCTTCAGGAACAAAATTTGACATTTTTGCAAGTATGGTTGCCAACAGTTTTTCAAGCATGTTGACGTGATATACTTCTCCTGTTGGTGTTTTGAGTAAGGTACCATCGGCACCCAAATCCTCTTTTTGTTGATCGATTTGATGATGTAACTCCTCGTCAAAAAGGATTGTGTCCTTTGGATTTTTGACGATGTCTTCATACGATTTGATGATATAAGGAACATGAGCATAAACAAAATGGTTTTCTGCCAAGCTATATACCAGCTTTCCAGGGAAGTGTTTTTGTATAAATTCTAAAAACTTTAACAAGTAAATGATTTGATGATCCCCCCAATATCCGATATAAGACCATGGATCGTGTGGCTCGATAATTTCCCAATCAAACCCATCTTTGGTAACCCGATATGGGTTGTAACCGTCAAAGGTTGACGCATTTAGAAATCTAAAAATCATCCCCTCAATATAGGATGGATAGGCATGTGCAAGCGCTTCCCAGTTTTGGAAAATATCGCGCCAGTTGCCCTGGTAATCTAAAATTTTTGAGCCATTATTTTCGTTTTGAGTATTGATCGAAAACCAATTCCATGGACGACTCGGATCGCCATGACGGCGACTAAATTTGAGTGGCAAATATTCTGTCGCCAATCGTTTGATTGGAACAGAAGGAATTGAGCTGATGTTGGTTGTCAATTGCTCGAGTGAAAACAGCTCATCCCATTGATTGAGTTGATGTTCAAATTTTTCAAACTCCACCTTGTTCGCTTGTTGGAGATAGGGAAGGAAGTCCGCCTTTTCAATTTGGTAATTTGAATCAAAAATTCCCCCACGCATGATGTTAAACATGGTATTGGAGAAGTGGCGCATGATGGTTCGCTTGTCATTGGTTAGCTGTACACCGTCTGCTGCTGCACACAGTTGAATTAGTTTGTTGGTACCTTTCTGGATATCTTTATGAACTTGATCTATGATATTTCCCTTGTCCATGGCTTGCGTTAGAGACCGAATGCCAATCATCGACTGGTTTACATCAGCCACAATATGCCAATCTTTGGCTTGATTCCCTTCAAAAGCTAGGGTGTCAACCAAAAAATACGCTCCTTTTTCGCCTTTGTTTTCCCACTCTTCTGTGGGGCTTTGCCCACAGCGAAATGCTTCGAGTTGAAAAGAAGACAATAAATACGTTGGGTTGCTCAGACCAGATGACCAAATTGTCGTTGCTTTAAGCGCTTCACTTGGCTCAGCACGGTCAACAATAATCGCGCTTAGGGCATAGATTCCCAAGGCATATTCTTTCTCCAACTCACTTTTCTTATAGGCATCAACAAGATTGCTTTTGCTGTTTTGCAAATCGGCTTCAACCCCATAAGGAACCAGATTTTGGATTCCATCCAAGACATGAACAACCTTTTCGGTATTGGAGAGATTGCTTAATGTTGCACGGCGGACAAACCCAAATCGATTGCTCGAACTCCATTGGTATTTGAATGAAAGTCCTATGTCATGATTGATTTGCTCAAAAATAACCGT
>CAXGAP010000015.1:0-27136 GCA_964008075.1 uncultured Flavobacteriaceae bacterium | reverse complement strand
ACATTGAGGGACGCTCTGCCGAACTCATTGCCGAAAACCTCATAGAGGCCTACAATACTCACTGCTAAACCCCCATGCGCAAAGCGCTAGCATATCCCCTAACAATCGTGTATTACCTGGCTTTTCTCACAACCTTGCTTGTGTTTCATGCAATCCAATGGGTTTGTTATTATGCCTTTGGCTATCAAGCACACAAATGGAGTGTGGATCTGCTCAACGCAACCCTCATCGGATGTTTGGGGCTTATCGGTACAAGCATTCGCTTTTCCAACCCCCACAAACTGCAGAACGATAAGCCACATATCATAGTGTGCAACCACCAAAGCCTCTACGATATTCCACCTCTAATTTGGTATTTGAGAAAAATACATCCCAAGTTTATCAGTAAAAAAGAACTGGGGAGTGGCATCCCCTCGGTTTCCTTTAATCTTCGTCATGGCGGATCGCTACTGATCGATCGAAAAAAACCCAACGATGCCATTGTTGCCATTGAAGATTATGCTACTGTACTCAACGATACCAATCGCAGTACAGTAATCTTCCCCGAAGGAACGCGCGCCCGAACTGGCGCTCCCAAACGCTTTCATTTGGGCGGCCTGATTACCCTGATTGAAAATATGCCTAATTCCTGGGTGTTGCCAGTAACTATTAATCACTCATGGAAGTTGATGAAATGGGGGGATTTTCCAATGGTCCCAGGAGTTTGTGTGCGCTTTACTGTGCATGAGCCTATCCCTACACAATCAGAAAAAGCAAGTGATTTGGCTACTCGTGTGGAGCAAATCATCGTGGGTAATATGGAGGACTAAAACTTGGGTTTTCTTCTATGTAAAAATGCCTGGATGCCCTGCACAAAATTGTCGGTTCCAAAACAAGCACCAAAAGCTTCTGTTTCGGCGGCATAACCATCGGTTTGGGGGTCAAACCCTGCACAAATAGCTGCTAGGAGTTGTTGTTGTGCTTGAGGTGCATTTTTGACAATGGCAGCCGCCAGTTCTTGCACCTTGGATTTAAGCGCAGCAGGAGGGCAAATCATATTCGCAAGTCCAATCTCATAGGCGCGTTGGGCGCCGATCATATCCCCTGTGAGAAGGAGCTCCATCGCGCGACCTCGCCCCACAAGCTGTGGTAGGCGTTGGGTGCCCCCATACCCTGGGATCAAGCCCAAACTCGTTTCGGGCATCCCCACCTTGGCAGTGTTGACAAACACACGCAAATGACAAGCCATGGCAAGTTCCAAACCACCCCCCAAAGCATAGCCATTGACTGCTGCAATCACTGGTTTGTTGTAATGCTCGATATAATCAAAGACTTTCTGATTTCCCTGAACCGAAAGCGCAGCACCAGCTGTGGGTGTGAGGTCGGCTAGCTCGCGAATGTCGGCACCCGCCACAAATGCAGTATCGCCAGTACCAGTGACCACCACCACTCGAACCTTGTTGTCCTCCTCCAAAGACACCAAGGCATGATGCAACTCAGCAAGGGTTTCGCTATTGAGAGCGTTGAGCTTTTTGGGTCGATTGATAGTGACCCAAGCCAGTTTTTTTTGAATTTTGATTGTAAGAGTTTTCAGCTTCATATTTCTGTATTTACCAGGGGCAACCACACACGAAAAACAGTTCCATTAGCTGAGTTTGGTTCCACTTCGATATGACCTTCATAGGTCTCAACAATGTTTTTGACCATGGGTAGTCCGAGTCCCATCCCACTGCTTTTGGTGGTGAACTTGGGTTCAAAAATTTTATCTAGGTTTTCTGTTGCAATACCGGGTCCGTTGTCAATCACTCGAATGCACACCTTGTTGTCGATGCCCTCGATCTGAACAAGGATCGATGGGTTTAGTGTATCGGTACATGCCTGAATGGCATTTTTGACTAGGTTTGTCAATATCCGAATGAGCTGGGTTCTGTCGAGGCGAGCGAGTAGGGGTTGATTCGGTGTTTCCAACACCACATATTTTTCTGTAAAAATGTCCATCGCCAGCTGAGCGATTTTAACCACATCCAGCAACTCAGACTCCTGTGCTGGCATTTCAGCAAAATTGGAAAACGCAGAGGCAATAGTACTCAGGGTGTCGATTTGATGAATCAAAGTAGAAGAAAACTCTTCTATTTTTTTTGCAGATGCCTTATCGTTGGGGTCAAACTGCTGTTCGAAACTCTGCACACTGAGACGCATGGGTGTTAAGGGGTTTTTGATTTCATGCGCCACTTGTTTGGCCATCTCTCGCCAAGCTTGTTCTCGTTCACTTTTGGCGAGCTGTACGGCGCTTTCTGCCAGTTGGTCGACCATGTCGTTATAGGCATTGATCAGTTTGGAAAGCTCCTTGCCAGGGGGGTTCAAATCGATTTTTTGGTTGGATTTGTCCAAGGCCGTTTGGGTTATTTTATCGCTAATTTCTTCCAGTGATTTGGTGATAAAACGCGACACCACGTAGGCGAGTATAATCGCGACACCAAAGATGAATAGATATACTTGCAACAGTCGAGAGAGAAAGTTTTGTAACTCCATCGCACTGAGTGAATCATCATCTACATAGGACAAGTTGAGGATGCCAATTGTCTCACCTGTGTCGTTTTTAATAAAGGAATAAGCCGATCGATTTTCCCCATCGGCGGAGATTTCAACAAAGTTTTTTGAAGGATTTTGATGCAGTAATGCTAGGTTTCCACTACTTATGCTCACATCTTCGTCACTGGTTGGGAGTTGGGTGTTGGTGATGAGTTCTCCATCCGTGTTGAAAATTTTAAAATTTACGTTTTGTTCATCTGCAATTTGAAACACGACTTCTCCAAAAATGGAGTCCAAAAACTGTTCGCTGTTTGGAAAAGGAGACTGGCTGAGGATATACTCAATTCTGGTTTGCAACTGTGCTTCTTTTCGCTCGAGACGCAACTCGTGGTATTGATTGGACTGCTCTCGATATTGGTAGATGGTGACCAGTGCAATAAGGAAAGATGCAATTACCACCAAAGAGATCAGTGCTGTAAAAATTCGTGCGCGTAATGATAGTTTTGGTCGCATATCAGTTTTTGTTGCGCATCCGTTTATAGAGTCGGATTCCGAGCATCAAAACAATTCCCAAACCGATGAGTCCAACAAGTCCATAAACCCAGTCAAAACTGGTTTTGAGGATCGCCAAAAAAACAATGGCAAAGAGTAATAGCGTTGCGCCTTCATTCCACAACCGCATAAAGTTGGATGAGTATCGAACATTATCGTTCTGCAAAGCAAGATACATCTGATGGGTGATGAGGTGATAAACCATCAATACCCCCACAAATCCGAGCTTGATCAACATCCACTGCAAGAGAAGCAAGCCAGGGTTCAGAACCAATAGCCAAATGGCAAAACCAGTGGCAAGTATGGCCGAGGGCCAACAGATGATGGTCCATAAACGCTTGGCCATCAATTTGAGTTGTGGCACCAATACTGCTGCCTCACTGCTGTCTTTTTGGGTGGCTTCGATGTGATAAATAAATAAACGTGGGATGTAAAACAGCCCTGCAAACCACGTTATGACAAAAATCAAATGAAAGGCTTTGATATAGTTGTACTCCATCCTTCTGAATTGTACTTAAAAGTAAGGATAAATCTGCAATCAGGATGCCATCGCCCATTCATCGATCCAGCGGCTGAGTACTTTGACCCATTCGTCCCGATCGTTGATGCAGGGGACAACGTGGAGATTGTTTCCACCATTGTCTTCAAAATCTTCAACCGCCTCCATGCCGATTTCCTCCAAAGTCTCCAAGCAGTCGGAGACAAAGGCAGGGGTGACAACTGCCATGTCTTTCACGCCGTTTTTGGCAAAAGATTCAATGGTTTTGTCGGTGTATGGGTCCAACCACTTGTCGCCTGCCAATCGCGATTGGAAAGAAGTGGAATAGCTGTCGGGGTTCAATTCCAAATACTCGGCAACCAAACGTGTAGTCTCATAACACTGGTGTCGGTAGCAGTACTCATGCGCCAAAGAAGGGGTTTTGCAACAAAACTGATCGGGCTTGCAATGCGATTTGGTGATGTCGGTTTTGCGCAAATGACGTTCAGGAATCCCATGATAGGAGAACAAAATGTGCTCCCAGTTTTTTTCTTGTAAAAATTCTTGAATCGACTGTGACAACACACGAACATAATCTGGGTGTTTGTAAAAAGCAGGCAGGTGTGTAAACACCATATCAGGATAGTCTTTGGCTCGAATTTTCTCTGCCAAAACAATGATGGTTTCGGTGGTTGCCATCGCATGTTGAGGGTATAAGGGCACTAGCAAAACCTCATCGACACCTTGGTCGTGAAGGGCTGCCAAACCAGTGGCAATGCTTGGTTTTCCATAACGCATAGCAAGTGCAACAGGTACCGATGTTTTGTCTTGGACTTTGGCTTGCAAACGTTCGGACAACACAATTAGGGGTGATCCTTCATCCCACCATATCTTTTTGTAGGCTTTGGCAGATCGCTTTGGGCGAGTGTTAAGAATAATCCCCTTGACCAAAAATGTACGCAGCCACTTTGGCAAATCAATGACACGTTCGTCCATCAAAAATTCCTCTAAATATGGCTTCACGTCTTTGGGCTCGGGACTGTCAGGCGAACCCAAATTAACGAGTAAAACTCCTTTCATCGCTTTTTTTTACGAAGATAATGACATAATATACTTTTTAGGCGTTGTTCCGTATTTCTTTTTAAAAGCCGCAATAAAATGACTCGCCGTACTATAGCCCAATTTCAAACCTACTTCATTGACGTTTTGATCCCCATTGCTTAGCATCTGTCGTGCTGTTTCCATTTTATAATCGAGTAAAAACTGATATACAGGTGCCCCATACAATTGCTTGAAACCATCTTTTAAACGCTTGAGACTCAAGCCCACTTCGGCAGCCAGTTCCGTCAAACTTGGTGGTTCTGCAATGCGCTCTACAACAATCTGTTTGGCTTGGTGGATTTTGCGTACATTTTCTTCATCTGCCAAAAATGGACATTGGGCGATATTGGATTGCTTCTCTGGATTGAAATACAGACTAAACAACTCATATACCTTGGCCTTGAGATACAAACGCCCCATCAATGCATCGGGCTGGTGCTGGATCATCTGACTTAAAATCACTGCCATGGCAGGTGTTATGATTTGGTCTTGATAGTATTTTTTGTTGCGATTATCGCCTGTGAGAAATGATATGGTTTCAGCCTCATGAGAAAAGAGAGCATGAAATTTTTGAATAGAAATCAAAATGGTGATCATCTTCGTTTTGGGCGCCAGGCTCGCTTGCATCGGCAGTGATCGCAGAGGGTTGTACAACAACAATACATGTTCGTCCTCAAGCGGCAAGGTGTAGGTGTCATTGTTGAAGAAAAAACTTGCACCGCCCTTAAAACAAAAATGAAATTGAATACAGTTGACGTCCACCTCGTGACTGATGGCGTGTTCGGACGAGGTGTTGTTGTCGAAATGCAATACCTGAAAGCCCTTTTCAATGCGACTGAGCTGTTCTAGTCCCATAGCGTTATTTTTTTTTTTGTTTTGGGTACAAAAATAGCTTATTTATATTGAATCTAAGAAATAGGCTGCATTTAAACCCCAAAGCGTTATTAAAAGTCCTTTGAGCGTTATTTTTTTATTCTTCTTGAAAATAGTTTTGTGTCAACAATTAAACCAATCTTCGTTGTCAAACGAACTATCGTTATCGTGTGTCGGAGTGAGCTACAAAAAAGCAGATGTTGCCTCTCGTGGACAATTTAGCCTTTCGTTGCGTACGCAACAAAAACTACTCGAGGCTGCCAAACAGAAAAACATCCAATCCATTACTGTTCACTCGACTTGTAATCGTACCGAAATCTATGCGCTCCAAACTGATGCCAGTGTATTGGTCGATCTGCTTTGCGCACACTCGCAGGGCGATCAAAACCTATTCTCCAAAATTGGTTATGTGCTGACCAACAAAATCGCCCTCGAGCATCTGTTTTGCGTAGGTACAGGTCTTGACTCTCAAATACTCGGCGATTTTGAAATCATAGCACAGCTGAAAAAAAGTTTTTTGCGTTCCAAAAAAATGGCAGTCCTCGACCCACTATTCGAACGACTGTTCAACTCGGTCATACAAGCCAGTAAACGCATCAAAAACGAGACACAAATTTCATCAGGAACCACTTCGGTTTCTTATGCATCGGTGCGCTATATCCTCGATCATATCGAGAATCCGGATCAAAAAAATATATTGTTGTTTGGCATGGGTAAAATCGGAAGAAACACTTGTAAAAACTTAGTCAAACACATTCAAAACGATCATATCGTCCTTATCAATCGCACACGCGAACGTGCGGAAAAAATGGCGGGTAAGTTCAAACTGATTGTGAAAGATTATGCCGATTTGCCTGTCGAAATTCGAAAAGCTGATATCATCATCGTTGCGACTGGTGCCGAAAAACCTACCCTTTCCAAGTCTCTGATCCATACCGAAAACCCCTTGCTCGTGCTCGACCTGTCGATTCCTAAAAACGTAGATGACAATGTATTGGATCTACGCAATGTTACCAGAATTCACATAGACGAGCTGTCAAAAATCACTGACAGTACCCTCGCAGAACGCCAAAAAGAAGTGCCCAAAGCAGAGAAAATAATAATAGAAGTCATCGACGAATTCAACGAATGGTTGCAGACACGTGCGTTTGCACCCACTGTACAAGCCCTCAAACAAATGATGGAGAAGTTGGAACAACAAGCCCTCGCCCAACAACAAAAAAAACATCCACACCTCAAAACAGAAGAGGCAACCTTGCTTTCACAACACCTGATCCAAAAAATCACCAATCGCGTTGCCAAACATATGCGCAATAGCGACAATACAGCCGAAAGCGTAAAAACCATCCAAGACGTATTTAGTATTCCCTCCAAATGAAGCCGGTTCGGATTGGAACGCGCAGCAGTACCCTCGCCATGTGGCAAGCACAATTGGTGCAAAATACCCTTTCTGAAATTGGGATTGCAACAGAAATTATACTCATTCAATCCTCAGGAGACAATAACCTTGTGCAACCCCTCTACGAAATGGGTGTGGTGGGGGTATTTACCAAAGAGCTCGACCAAGCCCTGCTGCAAAAGGAGGTCGATATCTGCGTGCACAGTATGAAAGATGTTCCAACCCAACTGCCAGATGGGATCGTTGAAGGCTTTGTGCCAAAAAGAGGCCCAGCTGGTGATGTCTTTGTCTTTCGAGAAAAAAACTGGGAAAGCGTTCCCCAACGCACCATCGCGACCAGTAGTTTGCGACGACAAGCACAATGGCTGTTTGCCCACAAAAATGATACTGTCGTGCCACTGCGTGGTAATATCCAAACACGCCTCGACAAAATCCAAATTAATAATTGGGATGGTGCTGTGTTTGCACAAGCTGGCCTTCAACGGCTCTCAACAAACCCAGCAACCTATTGCGCTATCGACTGGATGATCCCTGCACCTGCCCAAGGAGCAATGCTGGTGACTGCTAGAGAAGATGATACCAAATTGTTGGAAAAAATAAAACCCCTATCGCACCAATCATCACATGACTGTGTACAAATCGAACGTGCCTTTTTACGTGCACTAAAAGGTGGATGCTCAGCACCCATTGGCGCCCATGCAAGCCTTCTAAACCAACGCATTTCCTTTCACGGATGTGTGACAGAAACCGATGGTTCTCAACATATTGAAATACGAGAAAGCTTTGACTTACAAACGTCTGATATTGGCAAACGTGCAGCTGAAATCCTTCGCAAAGCTGGTGGAGAGCAAGTCCTTCGTAAACTAAAAAGCCATGAGTAATCCACTGCTGCTTTCCACAAAAAAACTCCACTTTCATCAACTCGAACGTTTGATGGCTGCTCGATGCGATGTGGTCGATTATAATGCTATTCGTATTGAGAATCAACCCTTTTCCATTGTCGAACAACCAAATTATTGGGTGTTTAGTAGCCAAAATGCTGTACGCTCATTTCTGGCCAATCCAACTGCCAAACAGCATGATAAACCCATCCTTTGTGTGGGTGAAAAGACAAAATCACTTTTGGAAGAAAATGGGAAAAAAGTTATAAAAATAGCCCAAAATATGCAAGAATTGGTTGTTTTTATACAAAAAAATATGAAAAATGAGCATTTTTTGCATATTTGCGGAAATCGAAAATTACCCCATTTTGCCAAAGGTATGCAAGCTGCTTCCATTTTGTACGATGAAGTCACTGCCTATCATAACCATTTAGTATCGCGCGTACAATCCCCCGAGCCTCAAGGGGTGTTATTTTACAGCCCTAGTGGTGTTGATAGCTATCTGCAAGACAATCAAATTGGCGACAGCTGGTGTTTTTGCATCGGTCAAACCACAGCAGCTGCCATTCGCCCCCTGACAACGAAAATGACTGTTTCACCCAAGCCAGATACTGACATTTTGGTCAGTATTGCTGCAATACATTTTAGACAATGAGTGAGTTAAAAAATGATCTTTTATTACAGGCCTTACATGGGAAAACCCTTCAACGACCACCCGTTTGGATGATGAGACAAGCTGGCCGATATCTGCCAGATTTTATGAAACTCAAAGAAAAGTATGACTTTTTTACACGCTGTCAAACACCCGAACTGGCATCCGAAATCACTGTGATGCCAATCGATCAAATCGGCACTGATGCTGCCATCTTGTTCAGTGATATTTTGGTCGTTCCCCAAGCAATGGGGGTCGAGGTGCAAATGAAGACCGATTTTGGCCCATGGTTGCCCAATCCCATTCGCAGTAAAGCCGATGTTGATCAAGTGGAAACACCAGATGTCAATGATCGTTTGCACTATGTGATGGAGGCCATTACCCATACACTTAAACGCTTGGACAATCGGGTGCCGCTGATTGGTTTTGCTGGCGCGCCTTGGACTATTTTTTGCTATATGGTTCAAGGACAGGGATCCAAGACATTTGACAAAGCGAAGGCTTTTTGCTTTTCTCAGCCTGAAAGCGCACACCAATTGTTGCAAAAAATTACCAATACAACCATTGCTTATCTCCGTGCAAAACACAACTCAGGGGTTCATGTGGTGCAATTATTTGACTCGTGGGGTGGGGTGCTTTCACCAGATGACTACACCACTTTTTCGTGGCAGTACAGCAACCAAATCATCAATGCCTTGGGTGATGATGTTCCTGTGATTTTGTTTGCAAAAGGCTGTTGGTATGCGCTTCACGATATGGCACAATCAAAGGCCAAAGCCCTTGGTGTTGATTGGACATGCACTGCCAGAAATTCTCGTTACCTCACAGGCGGACAGATGACGCTACAAGGGAATTTTGACCCCGCCAGACTCCTCAGTCCAATTGCCGAAATCGAAAAACAAACCCGCGACATGATTGAGCAATTTGGTACAATAAATTATATCGCAAACCTCGGACATGGAATCTTACCTAATATCCCCGTTGATCATGCCAAGGCCTTTGTCGATACTGTAAAATCTTATCAACCAAGACGTTACTGATGAAAAAGAGCTTTTCTGCCTATATCAATCAACTACAAGATCATATCACCTCCACCCTGGAGGAAATCGATGGCACAAGTCGTTTTCAAATCGATGACTGGAATCGGCCAGGTGGTGGGGGTGGTCAATCCCGTATCATCGAGAATGGAAGTGTTTTTGAAAAAGGAGGCGTGAATGTATCCAATGTCTTTGGTGAATTGCCCGACAGTATGAAGTCCTATTTAAAGGTTGAACATGGGCATTTTTTTGCCTGTGGCATCAGTCTTGTCATCCATCCCAAAAATCCGATGGTGCCAACTGTTCATGCCAACTTTCGCTACTTTGAACTTTACGACGACGGTCACACAATCACCGATCAATGGTTTGGCGGAGGGATTGACCTTACACCATACTATCTGTTTGATGAGGATGTTGTGCATTTTCATCAGCAGTGCAAGTCGGTTTGTGATGCGCATGATCCCAGCTTTTACCAGACTTATAAAAAGAAATGTGACGATTATTTTTGGAACAGCCATAGAAATGAAGCGCGTGGGGTTGGTGGACTGTTTTTTGACTATTGTCGTGCCAACAATAAGCGTACGATTGAGCAGTGGTATGATTTTGTAACCGACACAGGTGATGCTTTCTTGGCGTGTTATACGCCCATCGTTGAGAAACGAAAAGATTTTCCCTATACTGAAGACCAACGACAGTGGCAAGAATTGAGAAGAGGACGCTATGTGGAGTTCAATTTGATTCATGACAAAGGCACTTTATTTGGCTTAAAAACCAATGGCCGAACTGAGAGTATTTTGATGAGCCTTCCGCCAACTGTACAATGGAAATACAACGCTACCCCAATACCCAACTCGGAAGAAGAACGCCTTGTGCGTATATTGCAACACCCAAAAAATTGGCTAAAACACTAAATGATGTATCCCAATAATAGAAAACGACGATTGCGAAAAAGCGCTGCACTGAGAGACTTGGTGCAAGAAACACAGCTTCACCCAGACGATTTTATCGTTCCACTTTTTGTTGTGGAGGGTAAAGGGGTCAAGCAAGAAATCCCGTCCATGCCAAATGTTTTTCGCATGAGCTTGGACGAAATACAAAAGGAAGTACGACTGCTGTGGAGCATGGGGCTCAAAGGGGTTTTGGTATTTGCCAAAGTGGAAGAAAGCCTTAAAGACAATGCTGGTACAGAGGCGCTCAATCCCAATGGCTTGATGCAACGAGCAATACAAACCATCAAAGGCACAGTCCCCAAAATGGTAGTGTTTTCAGATGTTGCTCTCGATCCATACTCCTCGTTTGGGCATGATGGGATCGTAGAAAACAACAGCATCTTAAACGATGCAACTATTGAAGTATTGGCACAAATGGCAGTCAGCCACGCACAAGCTGGTGCTGATGTGGTTGCACCAAGTGATATGATGGATGGCCGTGTGATGCATATTCGAAAAGCACTCGAAAAAAGTGGTTTTATAAACACTTGTATCATGAGCTATGCAGCAAAATATGCTTCTAGTTTTTATGGTCCTTTTCGCGATGCGCTAGACTCCGCACCAGGCTTTGGAGATAAGAAAACCTATCAAATGAACCCCGCCAATAGACGTGAAGCCATAGGCGAGGTTATGCTCGATATCAAAGAAGGTGCTGATCTCGTGATGGTCAAACCTGGCCTTGCCTATTTGGATATCCTTCGCGATGTGCACAATGTCATAGATGTACCCCTAGCTGTATATCAAGTTAGTGGAGAATATGCAATGCTACGTGCCGCCACCGAAAAGGGTTGGCTGGATTACCCTTCAGTGATGATGGAACAACTCATCGCTTTCAAACGTGCTGGCGCTTCAATTATTGCAAGCTATTCTGCCAAGGATGCTGTTGATTTGTTGGGATAAGCACAATCTGTGATTAGAATTAGTTTTTGTACTTTAGAAGATATAAAATTGCTCTAACGATGAAGAAAATCATTCAACCTACTATTTTTGTTCTACTTGGTACCGTCGCTCTTTTGTTTATTACTGGCAACGGTTTTGTTTTTCAGCTGGCTTCCAAAGTGCTTGAAACTGGTCGTACAACAGCTGGGATAGATGACTATTTATTTTTTGATAATATTGAAATCCCACGCAGTGAGCAGCCACAAGCCTGGCCCCTTCACAAAGACTTTAACGCAACCCCAAGTCCAGCCTCATTAAACTCCTTGCATGAAGAGCTCGGTACTATTGCCTTTCTGATTGTAAAAAACGATTCGTTGTGGCATGAACAATATTTTGATGGCTATGACGTCGGTTCTAAAAGCAATTCGTTTTCAGTAATTAAAACCATCATCGCAGCTGCTTTGTCAAAGGCCATAGACGCAGGTCATGTGGAAAGTGAAGAGCAAAAGGTTATCGATTTTTTACCTTGGTTGACTGGCGATTATGCCAAAGAAGTCAATATGGGTGATTTGGCAAGTATGTCCTCTGGATTGAAATGGAATGAAAACTATGACAACCTCCTCACAATCACGCCCAGAACCTACGTTGAGAAAGACCTTGAGAGTTTGATGAGAACCGTTCCCATTGCATCTGCTCCAGGGCAGAAGTTTGTCTATCAAAGTGGAAGTACCCAACTCTTGGCAATGGCACTAGAGCAAGCCACTGGTCATACAATCAGCACATTACTCTACGATTATTTTTGGAACCCCATGGGTGTGGAACATCCCACCTCATGGATCATCGATAGTGAAAGAAATGGTTTGGAAAAAGCATACTGCTGTTGGAATGCCAATGCGCGTGATTTTGCTCGATTTGGCAAGCTGTTTAAAAATCATGGTATATGGGCAGGAGAGCAACTCATCGATTCGACCTTTACTGCCAAAGCCGTCCGCCCTCGATTTGAAGATGGTCAGCAATATGGTTACGGATGGTGGCTTGGTGATGTGGATGGAAAATCATTTTTCAGTATGCGTGGCCACTTGGGGCAGTATGTTATTGTTTTCCCTGAAGATGATATCGTCATTGTACGACTCGGTCATCGCAGTATGCCCGACTTACCCAACTCTGATTCCCCTGCAGATCTACCCCTTTTTGTGCGTGAAGCCTTTCAAATGTTAGCCCCCGACAATGAAGCTTGAAAACATTCTTTTTCTCGATATTGAGACTGTTCCACAGCATCCTACTTTTGACGACCTAAACGAAGAAACACAAGGTCTTTTTGCCAACAAAACAAAATACCAGCGAAAAGACACCCCAGCCCCCGATTTTTATGAGCGTGCAGGAATATGGGCAGAATTTGGAAAAATCATTTGTATTTCTGTTGGTTATTTCACGTCTGTACAATCGAAATCCAGACAGTTTCGCATCACTACTTTTAAGGGTGATGAAGTTGATTTGCTCTCTGATTTCACAAAACTCGTCAACAATCACTTTTCGCGTGCATACCACCGCCTTTGTGCACACAATGGTAAAGAGTTTGACTTTCCATACATCGCAAGGCGTATGACTGTTCACCAACTCGAACTGCCTCGTGCGTTTCAAATCGCTGGTAAAAAACCATGGGAAGTGCCTCACCTCGATACCTTGGAGCTGTGGAAATTTGGAGACTACAAACACTACACCTCACTCAAACTACTCGCACACACCCTCAATATCCCCTCTCCCAAAGCAGACTTGGATGGCAGTCAGGTTGCTGGGGTCTATTACAACGATAACGACCTAGAGCGCATCGTTAGCTATTGTGAACAAGACGTGTTGGCCATCGCCCAAATCATCCTACGCTATGCACGGTGCCCTTTACTGAACCCCAAAGAGATTGCACATGTGAACGCAAAAGAATAACTTGCGTATATGCCAGAACAAACCTTGGTGACGGTAAAACAATTATCCATCAAATTGGGGGGACAAACCATTATTCCCAACCTCTCTTTTGAGGTCTATCACAATGAGATCTTAGGAATCGTTGGCGAATCGGGAAGTGGGAAGTCCATCACTGCTATGTCGCTTATGGGCTTGCTTCCAAAACAAGGAGAAAGCCTACAAGCATCTCGGTTGGACTTTGGTGCTCAATCCCTCATTCCGTTTGACGAAAAACGTTTTCGAGCATTGCGTGGAAAAGAAATCGGAATGGTATTTCAAGATCCGATGAGTTCACTCAACCCAAGTATGCGCTGTGGCAAACAAATAGAAGAGGTCATTACTTTGCATAGCTCCCTCCCAAAAAAGGATCACCAAGCACATCTGCTATCTCTTTTGGAAAAAGTTAAACTTTCAGACCCCAAGTCAATAGCCAAGCGATACCCACACCAGTTGAGCGGTGGGCAACAACAACGGGTGTTGATCGCCATGGCAATTGCCTGTCAGCCAAAGCTTCTGATTGCAGATGAACCCACCACAGCCCTCGACCCAGAGGTACAAGAAAACATCATGGCATTGCTCAAATCGATTCAAAAGGAAAGCAAAATGACTATCGTTTTGATTTCTCATGACTTAAATATGGTTCATCGCTGGGCCGACCGAGTGTTGGTCCTCAACAAAGGGGTTTGTGAGGAGTTGGGAACTGCCAAACAGCTCTTTCAGCAACCCAAATCTCCCTACACCAAAGGCTTGATCAATGCAGTGCCCCCAGTCGATCGCCGTCCCAAACGATTACAAACCATAGAGGATTTTATCAATGATACACCCAAAGCCGCAAATGAAACGAAAACATCGAGAAGCAAGCGCCACAAAGAATTGTATGAGCAATCGCCTATTTTGGAAGTCAAAGGACTCCAAAAAACATTTTCGCAAGGCAAGCAATGTCATGTTGCACTGCATAAAATCAACTTTTCCCTTTACCCTGGAGAAACATTAGGGCTTGTTGGCAGTTCGGGGAGTGGGAAGTCAACACTTGGGAGTTGTTTGCTCAAACTCACCCAACCCGATGAGGGGGAAATTCTTTACTTGGGCACTCGGATTGACAATCTCAAAGGCACCCTTTTGCAACAATATCGCAAAGACATACAGCTGATTTTTCAAGACCCTTTTTCATCTCTCAACCCAAAGAAAAAAATTGGCCATATGCTCACCGAACCAATGCTAGTGCACAAGATCGGAAAAAACAAATATGATCGTGTTGACCGCGCTAAACAGTTGCTAGAACAGGTTGGCTTGGAGGTCTCACATATCAATCACTATCCCCATATGTTTTCGGGGGGGCAACGACAACGAATCGGAATTGCCCGAGCCTTAGCAGTCGAACCAAAACTGATCGTTTGTGATGAGTCTGTGTCTGCCCTCGACCGTTCGGTGCAAGCGCATGTGTTGAACCTACTCAACAAACTCAAAGAAACCTATGCCCTAACCTATTTGTTTATCGGGCATGATTTGGAAGTCGTTCGATATATGTCTGATCGTATTTTACACCTGCAAAACGGAACAATTGAATCCATTGGCGATGCAGATATGGTCTATCATCAACTACAAGAACTCCAAGCCAAATAAAGACTGTTTTTAAACAACATTTTTGAATTATTTACATTTGCAAAAACCCTCAAGATTATGAGTGTCTTACAAAATATCCATTCTTATTGGGCCTACATAGTATTATTGATGTTAGCCGTTGCGATTGGCAATGCTTTACTCGGAAAGCTTATGAATAAGTCCTTTATAATCAAAGACTTACGAATTTCTCTTTTTGTGCTCATTGTCACACACATACAACTTCTTTTTGGTTTAATCCTCTACTTGGTCTCTCCGCGTTTTAGTGCTTGGCAAGAAGGAATCGGCGCAGTGATGGGAGATACTAGCTTGCGATTGTACCTCGTGGAACACCCTATCACCAATATTTTCGCTGTGATTTTGATTACCATGGGGTGGTCTATGCATAAGCGTCAAGCCGAAAGCGGTAAGAAGTTTTTGCGAATTGGGTTGTTTTACTTCCTGGGGGCTGTTCTTCTACTCACCCGCATCCCTTGGTCTGAATGGCCATAAAAAAGTAAAGGAGTGACAAGCACTCCTCTACCAACCAACCATATTAAACCATGAAAAACTAATAGTAAGCAAAATGAATTTGCATATGCAATGTAGTGACTAAACAAAGGCTCAAATCAAAAACATTTGTTAAATTTTTCAGTAATTCTATCTCTTCATCCCAAGCTTATGTCTAGTTTTGTCCTATTCTATGATTAATTTCTTTTATGAGATTTGGAATACTCGGTAGCGGAAGCTGGGCAACGGCCCTAGCCAAAATACTGTGCGAGCAAAACGACAAATTGAATTGGTATTTGCGAAACGAAAATAACATTGCACACCTTCGCGAAAAAGGCAGCAATCCAAGCTATCTACAAAGTATAACTTTCGATACCGATCAACTAAAATTATCTAGCGATATGCGTGATGTGGTCGATAAGTCCGATTTGCTTATTCTAGCCATTCCATCCCCCTTTTTACATCAAAGCCTACTAGAAGTCAAAGACCTTCTCCCTTCAAAAATTGTGTTTTCAGCAGTCAAAGGAATTGTTCCTGAAAGTAAAGATGTGGTGGGTAAGCATCTTCATACAGTTTTTGGGGTGCCTACAAATCAAATTGGGGTGATCATGGGTCCTTGTCATGCCGAAGAAGTTGCGCTCGAAAAACTGTCTTACTTGACTCTTGCTTGCCAAAATCAAGACACGGCAAAATTCATAGCCCAACAGATGAGCTGTAGCTATATCCGTACCAAAGTTACGGACGACACGATCGGTGCCGAATATGCAGGAACCCTCAAAAACATCTATGCAATCGCAGTAGGGATCGCACATGGATTGGGCTATGGAGACAACTTTCAAAGTGTGTTGATGAGCAATTCAATACGAGAACTCAAGCGCTTTCTCAAACAAATTCATAAAGCAAAACGAGATATGTCTCACTCTGCCTATTTGGGCGATTTGCTTGTAACAGGCTATTCACTATTTAGTCGAAATCGAATGCTGGGTACCATGATTGGGAAGGGATATACTGTCAAATCTGCCTTGCATGAAATGACCATGATTTCTGAAGGATATTACGCTTCTCACACTGCCCATCTTTTGATAAAGGAGTTTGATAAGTCTTTTCCGATTATGGAGGCAGTTTACCAAATCTTATATGAGAAAAAGTCTCCCAAAAAAATCATATCAAAAATAGCAGAAAGGCTGCACTAGCCCATTGAGGAAAATTGCTGTAAAAAACGAATGTCGTTTTCATAAAACATACGGATATCCTCAATCCCATGAAGCAACATCGCCATTCGTTCGAGACCCATCCCAAACGCATAACCAGCGTACTCATCAGGATTGATATTGCAGTTGGTCAATACTTGAGGATCAACCATTCCACATCCCATGATTTCCAACCAACCCGTGCCTTTGGTAATGCGATAATCTGCTTCTGTCTCCAAGCCCCAATAGATATCAACCTCCGCACTGGGTTCGGTAAAAGGAAAATACGATGGTCGCAAGCGAATCTTAGATTTGCCAAACAAGCTTTTTGTGAAATATAATAAGGTTTGCTTGAGGTCAGCAAAGGATACGTTTTTATCGATATACAAGCCCTCGACTTGATGAAACACACAATGCGATCGAGCAGAAATATCCTCGTTTCGAAACACTCGCCCAGGTGAAAGCGTTCGTATGGGTGGGCGATTGGCTTCCATGTGCCGCACCTGTACCGATGAGGTGTGCGTGCGCAACAAAATGTCTGGGTTGGTTTGTACAAAAAAGGTGTCTTGCATATCACGAGCTGGATGATGCTCGGGCAGGTTTAAAGCAGTAAAGTTGTGCCAATCATCTTCAATTTCTGGTCCTGCAGAGAGCGAAAATCCAATTTGTGAAAAAATATCGATGACTTGGTTGCGTAAAATCGAAATGGGATGAAGTGCCCCTACCTCTATCGGCTGACCGGGACGAGTAAAATCAATTGAAGATGTAGATACTTTTGCCTTTAAGCCCGATGTCTTTTTGCTTTCTTCCAACTTGTTGGTCGCTGCAACCTTAAGGGCATTCAGTTGTTGACCAAAGGTCTTTTTTTGATCATTTGGAACATCTTTAAAGGTTGCAAAAAGGCTTGTCAATATCCCCTTTTTACCCAAAAATTTGATTCGAAAAAGCTCAATCTCTTCGGGGTCAGTCGTTTGAAAAGCCTCTACTTCGGCAAGGTACGTTTTGATTTGATCGATCAATTGTTCCATAATCTACTGCAAAAATAATGTATTCCACTCACAGTCCGACTATGCTCCGTTACAAAAGCGGAATATATTCTCAATCTTCGTTGTACATTTGTGATGTGGAAGTCAATATCATGGACTTAGTGTTTGGAGGCCTGATCGCTTATGGGGGGTTTAAAGGTTTTCGTAAAGGGGTCATCGTTGAGTTGACTTCTTTGCTAGCTTTGGTGCTAGGGATTTATGGCGCCATTCACTTCTCAGGATATGTAGCAGAACAGCTCACTTCCTATATCGATTTGGATAAACGCTATGTAGATTTAGCTTCTTTTGGACTGACTTCTGCCGGAATTATTTTTGGGGTATCACTACTGGGAAAAATGTTGACCTCCCTGGCCAAACTGGTGATGCTCAATGGCGTCAATAGGATGTTGGGCTTGGTGTTTGGTGGCCTTAAACTCGCTGTCTTTTCAGGTGTGATTCTCATTTTTTTGATGAAAGCCAATGCCTTATTTGGTTTTATTCCCTCAGAAATCATTGAACAGTCTTTGTTTTGCGACACTCTGCTGGGTCTTGGGGAATGGATTTTTGACTATGTTCCTGAAGGAAAGGCGCAAATTGATGGGTTTCTGGAAAGCTAAAACGCAATGCGCTGCACATCGCTTTGGGTGAGCCAGCCTACAGTGCCGTTGGCCAGTCGTACTTTTACCCATTGTTCTACTTCATCTTCTACAATGACCTTGGTTCCTTCATGCAACTGTACCAAAACCTCAGATCGTAAATTGGGTTCTGAACGAAAATCAGTTGTTTGTGCAAAAATAACAGCCTCCGATTGCTGTGCATCTCTGAACTGCTTATCCCATGCAAATCCAAAACTGCTCAAGCTCAGAATCCCAAACAGTAATGACAAAGCAAAAAACCTACGCTTTTGTTGCGATCGACTGCACTGCATATAAGCAACAAAACTCAAACACGCCAACGCAAATAATGCAATAATCAATAAGCTCCAAAATGGAAGAGACAATGCTCCTGAAAGTCTTGCAACAAAAGAGTCAATGGCATTTGCTGGTAGTTCTTCGATAACATCAATGGTCATGTTTTGGGCAAAGCGAAAATTGTGCTGAATGTCCTTATTTGTAGGGTCGAGCAACTGGGCTTTTTCATAGCTAAGAATACTTGGCGCAATACGGTTGAGTTTGTAATGCGAATTGCCCATATTAAAATACAACTCTGAAGAGTGAACACCTAACTGAATAATAGAATCATAGCCTTTAAGTGCCTCTTCATAACTGCCGAGATTGTAGTTTTTATTGGCTTTAGAAAAAATAACATCGGGGTCTTGTGCTTGCAAACATATCGCACAAAAATTGAGGAATAAAGTCAAACATATTCTCATACTACAGCTGATTATCGATTTGAGTGACCATTTTTGCGGTGTTGGCAAAATCTTGTTCCATCGCCTTGACAGACGAGGGTGTGTAACGAGCAAACTCACAGTTTTCGAGCACCGATACAAAATCGCTCACTAGTGATTCTTCTACTCCGATTTGAGACAGGATGTTTTTGATTTTTTCTTTGCTGAAGTCAGAGGTCTCCATTTTAAGTTTGGCTTTAAGATAGTTGTGCAACGCACGCTCTAAGGCCACATAAAATTCCTCCGAATTGTTGATGTTTCGTTTAGCTTCTGACAGGTATTTTCGCGCAATTCGATTGGCAGTTCGCATACGCACTCTTTCTGTGTCGCCCATTTGTTTTCGCTTGCGGCCAGCATATGCCACATACAACAAAACCAATCCCAATGGAGATCCCCATAACAGATAAAACAAGGTAGATCGAAAAAAGGTTGGAGTGTTGATTGGTACAAAAGATGTGTCGAGAGCAATAAACTTAAAAGGGCTGTCAATCGAAACTGCTCCCGATGGAGTTGTGGGGTTCACAGCTCTATTCGCCAATGGCCCCTCAGTCACATCCACCAGTTGCTCTGTAGATTTAATCGTTACATAGGTTTTCTTCTTTGGGTTGAAAAACGAAAAATCGATAGATGGTATGGGATACTTCCCCTGAAACTGTGGGATGAGGGTATAGCTTTGGGTTATCGAACCACTCATACCACTCAGATTGCTGCGAATATTTTCACTAATTTCAGGCTCATATTGCTCAATCGCACTTGGCGTTTGTAAGTTAGGCATGCCAAACAAACGCAAATTTCCTCGCCCTGATATTTTGACTTTTGCTTGTAATGATTCGTTGGCTTTCAACTGTTTTTTACTAGTCGACACATCGATGCTAAAGTTACCAACAGCTCCACTAAAGCCGTCGGGTTGATCCTCGGTCGGTAAGGGCTTCACATTGATGGTAAGTTTTCCTGCCGAAACGAGTTTGGGAACTTGGGTGTAAATCACACGCTGAAAAAAATCTCTCTTAGCAGTTGGAACGTTAACCGTTACATCTAAACTCAAGGGTTTGATTTCCAATTTGCCCTCACGTTGGGGATACAAAACAACCTTTCGCCATTCAACAAAATTATATCGCTCTCCTTTATAAATTGAGGTATCAATATTACGATTTGGAATATCAACATTGTAGGACCAAAAGTCATTATATTTCGGCATATCCACTACATCTACGTCTGTAGGGTTGACGTTTTGGGCAAAGTATAGCTTATAAACAATCGTAATAGGTTCGTTTATGTATGGGCTTCGTTTGGAAACCTCTGCCACCAAATGCAATTTCTCATCAACGATGTATTTGGGATCATTTGGGTCTATTGGAATGGCAACTGCCTCTGTCACATTAATGGTCATTGGTGTCGTTTTATAGACGTTTCCTTCATACTCAATTGACGCTTGTTCGATATCAAAAACCCCTTTTTTCAGTGGTGTGATAAAATAGGTATAAGTCATCGAATAGGTGCGCTTACCATTGACAAACACATTGCTCACTGACTGCATTGGTCCTGATATCACACGAAAAGAAGAAAAGCTTGGTGGTCGGAAATTATCTCCTGGTTTATCGATGGCAAAATCGACGCGCAATCTCTCATTGAGTCCCAGTTGCTTTTTGCTGACAGATACCTCAAAATTGATTTGACCCCAGCCAAAAACCGAAAGCAATAACAGCCCAAATACCGAACGATTGTACATAATTTTACCAGTCTTTTTTTGATTTTGGTTTCACAGGTTTCGCTTTTTTTGCATTGACTTTGTCCTGAACTTTTTTCTCTTCGTTATTCATTGCCTCCAATAAGTTTTTAATCTGTTGAGGAGAGAGTTTTGTCGGTTGTGTTTTAGAGTCTTGCGGTTGGTTTTGAGGGTCTTGATTTTTGTCAGACTGCTCTTCGCTCTGATCATTGTTTTGCTCTTCGTCACCAGATTGGTCTTGGTCTTTTTGATCCTCCCCCTCGTCTTTAGGTGATTGGCTTTCGTTGTTCTTATTGTCGTTGTTTTGTTGGTCTTGATTCTGTTTGTCTTTGTTGTCTTGATCTTTGTTTTGGTTTTGGTCTTGGTTTTGCTGTTCGTTCTCCAGCAACTCTTTGGCCAAAGCATAGTTGTATCGAGTTTGATCGTCATTTGGATTGTTTCGCAAGGCTTCCTTATAAGTTTCGACTGCTTTGGTATAATCCTTTTGATTCATAAATACATTGCCCATATTGTGTAAAGCACTGTGTTTTTCTGCCTTTGTTTTTGCATTCATTGTGGCAGATTTGTAGGCATTAAAGGCCTCTCCAAAATAAGATTCATCAAAGAGAGTATTACCCAAATTGTGTTGAGCGATGGTGTTTTTGGGCACACGTGCCAAGGCCTCTCTGTATTTCTTTTCAGCTTGTGCATAGGTCTCTGACTTATGAAGCTCGTTTCCTTCAAAAATCAAATTGTCTTCCACTTTGGTCTCTTTTGTTTGGGAGTGACCATCCAGCATAAAGAAAAAGCAGCAAAGTGTAAAAATCAGTTGTCTCATTTGTCGTTGAATAGATTTAAAGATTTGATCCATTTGGTTTTACGATTCAATAAAAATATGTCAAAGCAAATGAAAAACAAACCAATTGTAAGCAACCATTGATATTGATCTTTAAAACGAGCAAACTGTTTGGCTTCAAACTCTGCTTTATCCATTTCCACCAAACGATTGGTGATTGCATTCACAACTTCGTTTGTGTTGTCGCCAATCAACATCAAGCCACCAGTATTGTCGGCTACGGTTTGTAAAACATCCTTATTCATTCGAGTGATAACGACTTCGCCCTCAGCGTCTTTTTTGAAAGAAGACGTCACCCCTTTTTGTTTGAGTGGAATCACATCCCCTTTTTCAGTCCCCAAAGCAATGGTAAAAATGGTGATACCTTCATTTGCTGCAGTGTTTGCTGCCATTTCAGCTCCCTCTTCATGATCTTCCCCATCGCTTAAAATCACCAACACACGATTGGTTTGGTTCTCATCATTATAATAGTTTTTTGATAAATCGATTGCCTCAGCAATGGCTGTTCCTTGAGAGGATAGCATGTCAGTGTTAAGCGCTTGTAAAAAGAGCTTGGCAGATACATAGTCGGTAGTGATTGGCAGTTGAGGCACAGCACTGGCTGCATAAGCAATAATCCCCACGCGATCGCCTGATAGTTTGTTGATGGTTTCCGAAACCAAACGTTTGGCTTTTTCAAGGCGATTGGGAGCGATGTCTTCGGCGAGCATACTTTTGGAAACATCAACTGCAAAAACCAAGTCCAATCCCTCTCGTTTAACAGTTTCGAGTTCAATGCCCATTTTGGGGTTTACCAAGGAAAAAATTAAAGCCGTAAACCCAAAGAGTAAAACCACAAACTTGAGGTGGCTTTTAAAAGATGAACTGTCTGGCGCGAGTGTTTCCAACAGAGCAACAGAGCCAAAACGACTACGAGCTCGATGTTTCCACAACAACAACAACCCATAGCCACCCCCCATCAAAAGGAGAAGGAATAATAGATAGAAATACTCTGGTGCGTCCCACTGAAACATTACAAAATACTTTTATAAATGGTTGTGCGTAAAATCCATTCGATCAACAACAATGCCAATCCAAGAAGGATGAAAATACGAAAATGTTCTTCATAAGAGGTGTATTTGAACTCCTCTACTTCTGTTTTTTCAAGTTTATTGATTTCATCATAAATAGATGCTAAGCGTTGGTTATCTGTCGCCCGAAAATATACCCCTCCTGTTTGTTTGGCTATGCTTTTGAGCAAGTCCTCATCGATTTCAACACGAGTGAGTCCATAACGAAAACTCCCATCTCTTTTCATCGATATTGGTGCCATGGCATTGCCATTGCTTCCCAGTCCAATGGTATAGGTTTTTATGCCATAAGAACTGGCGAGCCCTGCAGCAGTTGTGGGGTCAACAAAACCTGCATTATTCACCCCATCGGTCAATAAAATAATAACTTTACTAAGTGCTTTAGAGTCTTTGAGACGGTTGACTGCTGTGGCAAGTCCCATTCCTATTGCAGTGCCATCATCAATCACACCACGCTCATAATCCAGCGTTGACAATGCATCGGTCACAACTGCTTTATCACTCGTAATTGGTGTTTTTGTATACGACTCTCCAGCATACACAACCAGCCCAATTCGGTCGTTGATTCGATCTGACACAAAAGTTTGGGCAACTTCTTTTAAAGCTGTTAATCGATTGGGTCTCAAGTCACGCGATAGCATACTCGACGAAATGTCTATCGCCATCACAATGTCAATTCCCTTTGTTGTTTTGGTTCGGCTCGACACATTAGCTGTTCGAGGACGAGCAAGAGCAATGATCAAGAGAGCGATTGACAATAAGCGAAGCACCCATAACAATGGATACATGCGCGTCCAAAAAGTTGGGCTTTCCAAACCTTCCAACGACGACATTCGCAAAACACTTTGTTTTTTCTGTGGTCGCCAAAATAGCCATGCTGCCAAAAATGGAATGATGGCCAATGCCCACAGAAAAGAGATGTTCGCAAAAGTGTAGTCTTGAAAGATCATTGAACGTCTGTATTAAAAGTAAACGAGTTTACCATGCGCTCGATGATGCTGTCTGTGTATCGATCCTCGCGATTCCCTATGATTTCGATTTGCTGTAAGCCCTTGTTTTCCGCAAAGATGTAAACAGTGTATTCTTTTCGAATTGAATCCTCCCCATCAGTTGACCAATCAAATGACCCAGAAATCGTGACTCCCTTTGCTCCATTTTGGCTTTGGTATTCGTCCTGTTTTTGAAAAATATTCGTAGCCCCTATCAACTCTAAGTCTTGAATAATCCCTTCAGCACGCTCAGTCAAATCGACCTCAACATCTCCTTTATCAATGATTTGTTCGACTTGCAGGGCCACAGAAAACACATCATTTATTTCACCCAAACGGAAGCTTTGTGTGTTGGGCTTTTCCGATGGAATTCGAATGAGAACTTCAGGGGTTGTCATACGAATTGGTGTTGCACCATAAGTGCTGGTGACCCAGTCTGACTCCAACAATTGTAAGGTTGGATTCCCAAACAAACGATCTTTGACTTGAGTAAACCCATACAAATAGGTTGATATCCCAAGCACCAACACAAGGGCTCCAAGTGCTGAAAAGGCTGTCGTTTTGAGTTGTTTGCGACGTTGTTCCTTTCGTAGTTTTTGTCGATATTCCTCACTTTGCAGTCGTTCTTCCTCTGTGGGCTCAGGGATCGCCTCTTTGGTCTGAACAACCACAGACTCGATGGCCGATAGATCGGAAGAAGCGAGATCCACACCAGGTGCTGCTTTTGCAAATTTTACAAGGTCTGCTGTTTCCAAAACCTTTTTCAAGTTGATTATCGTATCTGGGTGAAGGTCTAGTGTGCCAGAGGTTCGCAAGAGTTCAAGTTTTTGAATCAACTGAGTGGTAGTGCTTTCAAGAGCGTTGACATTTGCTTCTTCTTCCAGATAATTTCGAACAATACCTGTGAGAGAGGAGTAATATTCTTTGTATTCTTCTTGATTGTTCAATCGGCTTGCTTCAAGTGCCTGTAGCTCTTGAATCGCTCGATCGAAAGGGGGTAGTTTTTTTCGCCATTCTTCAATCCTCTTTTTGGCACGACCATACATTATATTTAAAGTTATACATAGTGCAACTAGTGCTATGATCAAAAGATATGGACGCCACCAACCACTGGTGTTTTTGTCAATGGCAATGATGGGTTTGATTGGGTGTAATGGCTGTTTGAGTGTGTCCACCTCTACAGAAAAGACTTCGATTTTGAGAGAGTCTGTAAAAATTGGTGAGCCATTGACCATCACTTTTTGACGAGGAATATGATAACTTCCAGAATCAAATTGGATAAGGGTGTAGCTGCGTTTCCAAAGTGCCTCATCTGCCAACTTTTGAACATCTACTTTGGTGGTGTCAATAATTTCAAAAGGGAGGAAGGTTTGCCCTTGTGGAAAAATCACTTGTGCTATCGAATCGGCTTTGACTTCAATGTTGTATTGGATGTCTTCCCCTATTGTCATTGCAATTGTATCGATACTTGCCGCAACTCGAGTCTGTGCCAGTGCAAAGGCTGGTATCAAAAGCAATAAGAACAAATAGATCCTACCCACGATTTTTGAAATATGATAATAGTTTTTTTACATAGCTTTCATCCGTACGACAAATGATTGTTCCTGCGCCACTTTTCTTGAAGGATTCATCAAAATACAGTTCTCGTTTGCTCGTATAATTTCGGTGATTGCGCTGTAGTTTTTTGGACCCAGTATGAACCAGTTGATATTTGCCCGTTTCTTGATCAATCATCGGAACAAGACCTAAATTGGGGAGTTCAACTTCGTGTTTATCAAAAATTCTTATCCCTGTCAGATCATGTTTTTTTGCAGCAATTTTTAGGTTGGATGCATAGTCGGTGTCCATAAAGTCAGAAAGGGCAAACACAATCGCACGCTTTTTTTGCACATTGGCCATAAACTTTAGTGCTTCGGAGATATTGGTGCGAGAATTGTTGGGTGTAAACTCAATCAATTCGCGAATAATTCTAAGAATATGTGATTTTCCCTTCTTCGGTGGGATATACAGCTCGATTTGATCTGTGAATAAAATCAAGCCCACCTTGTCGTTGTTTTGCAGTGCAGAAAAGGCAAGTGTGGCTGAAATTTCGGTTAGAATTTCCATTTTAAACTGCTTATGCGATCCATATTGAGAAGACCGACTGACATCGACAAGTAGCATCAATGTCAGCTCTCGTTCTTCTTCAAAAACTTTCACAAAAGGTTCATTGTAGCGAGCAGTTACGTTCCAATCTATGGTGCGTACATCATCCCCAAATTGATATGGACGCACCTCGCTAAAGGTCATCCCTCGACCTTTAAAGGTACTTTGGTACTCCCCGCCAAAAAGGTGGTTGCTTAAGCGACGAGTCTTAATCTCAATTTTACGAACCTTCTTTAAAAGAGCCTTCGTATCCATACCAATGATTGAATATTAACTTTTCTATACTAGGGAACCTCTACAACATTGACAATACGATTGATAATGTCTTCAGAAGTGATATTTTCTGCTTCTGCTTCATAGGTGATTCCAATGCGATGTCGAAGTACATCATGAACAACTGCACGCACATCCTCTGGTACGACATAACCACGTCGCTTGATAAAGGCATAGCATTTGGCAGCAGTTGTCAGGTTGATGCTTCCTCTAGGAGATGCCCCAAAGCTGATGAGTGGTTTTAAATCTTCCAACCCGTATTGTTCTGGGTAACGAGTAGCAAAAATGAGATCGATGATGTATTTCTCAATTTTCTCGTCCATATACACCTCGCGAGCAGCTTTTTGTGCTTTGATCACTTGGGCTGTGGTCACCACTGGTTTGATGGTATTGGTCGCCCCACTGACTTGTGAGCGAACGATTTGTTGTTCGTCCGATTTTGTTGGATAATCAATCACAACCTTCAACATAAAACGATCGACTTGCGCTTCGGGAAGGGGATAGGTTCCTTCTTGCTCAACGGGATTTTGGGTTGCCATGACCAAAAAAGGTGGTTTGAGCCCAAAACTCTCATCTCCAATGGTCACTTGTCGTTCTTGCATGGCTTCAAGCAGAGCAGATTGTACTTTGGCAGGTGCGCGATTGATTTCATCAGCCAAAACAAAATTGGCAAACACTGGCCCTTTTTTGATGCTAAAGTCGTTTTCTTTGATATTATATATCATCGTTCCAACCACATCAGCAGGTAGCAAATCTGGTGTAAACTGCACACGGCTAAAAGAGGCTTTGATTGCTTTACTCAAAGAGTTGATGGCGAGCGTTTTTGCAAGCCCAGGAACGCCTTCCAAAAGAATATGACCTTCGCCCAAAAGCCCAATCAATAAGCGTTCCAACATATGCTGTTGACCAACGATGATTTTGCCCAATTCAATCTGTAGCAAATCAACAAATGCACTTTCCTTTTCTATTTTTTCGTTCAGAGACTTAATATCCACTTGCGTATCGCTCATTTGGTAACAATTTTGATTTTAAAAATACATCTAGTTTTTAGAGGCTGCAAATTGGTTAAAAAA
>CAXGAP010000014.1:0-27154 GCA_964008075.1 uncultured Flavobacteriaceae bacterium | reverse complement strand
CGATTCCAGTCTGCATACAAGCCTTGTAGCTCTTGTAGTTGTTGTTGTTGCAAATCAGTGAGGGTGGGAAAGTAAGTCAGTAGTTTTTCCATGAATCGATTACACAATAAGCAAAAATAAAAAAAGTAAAAAACAATGATGACTAACTATCAGAATCACTATTTTTGTTTACCTAATTTAGATCTTATGAAGATTGCCAAAGGTAGCATTCGTTTTTCAAGAAAAGACAAACAGCAATTTCTTTCAACTCTCAATAAACGTGTCAACGCTTATTTCAAAGACAACAATCTCCGCAAAACAGGAAATTGGAAGCTTCATCTGAAGACAGTTATTTTAGTAACGCTTTTTATCACGCCATATGTTTTACTTCTATCACTAGACCTCAGTCAATGGATTAAACTTGGACTTTGTGTTCTCCTAGGTTTTGGTATGGCGGGCATAGGGATGAATGTTATGCATGAAGGGAATCATGGCTCTTACTCTCGCTATGGATGGGTCAATAAAATCATGGGGGGAGCAATTTATATTTTAGCTGGAAATGTCTTCAATTGGAAGGTGCAACACAATGTGCTTCATCACAGTTTTACAAACATCTATGGGCATGATGAAGACCTAGAAGCTGGTACTGTTATGCGATTTTCCAAGCATGCAAAATGGCGTGCAATTCATCGTTTCCAACATCTTTATTTTATCATATTATATGGACTAATGACGCTACGATGGGTCATTACAACAGATTTTATTCAGCTCAAGAAATATCTAAAATTGAATCTATCCTACAAGAAAAAAACAAGCCCTACCATAGAATGGCTAGTACTTGTGTTGTCAAAGACTTTTTATGTGGCATTGTGGATTGTATTGCCTATGTTGGTGCTTGACCTTGCTTGGTGGAAAATTTTAATAGGTTTCGTTGCAATGCACTACACAGCTGGCATCATTCTCAGTGTGGTTTTCCAATTGGCACATATCACAACAAATACTGACATGCCACTGCCTTCTACAACAGGCTCAATGAAAAACACTTGGGCGATTCACCAGCTATTTACCACTGGAAATTTTGCGCCAAAAAACAGCTTTATCAACTGGTTTACAGGTGGTTTAAACCACCAAATCGAACACCATATTTTCCCATACATCAGCCATATTCATTATAAAAATATTGGAAAGATTGTTAAAAAAACAGCGCGCGAATTTGACTTGCCCTACAACGAATTTAAAACCTTTGGTGCTGCTTTTTATTCCCATTATAAACTACTAAAATCACTGGCGAAAAAACCAAACCCAGCAACATAATACGATGAAGGAATTATTATCCAACCGCATACAGAGTTTACCAGCTTCGGCAACCTTAGCCATGGCTGCCAAAGCAAGAGAATTAAAAAATCAAGGTGTTAATGTCATTGGACTTAGCCTCGGAGAACCTGATTTTAACACCCCTGATTTCATTAAACAGGCAGCGATTCAAGCTGTCAACGACAACTATAACTCATACACGCCAGTCGATGGGTATGTGGCGTTGAAAGAGGCTATTTGTCGTAAGTTTAAACGAGACAATCATTTGGATTATTCCTCAAGCCAGATCGTGGTTTCAACAGGTGCAAAACAGTCCATTGCAAACGCCATTCAGGTGTTGGTAGATCCAGGAGACGATGTGCTGTTGGTGGCACCCTATTGGGTGAGTTACTCTGCCATTGTTTTGCTAGCTGAAGGAAACCCAATTGAAATTTATTCTGACATCAAAACAGATTTTAAAATCACACCCGAACAGCTCGAAAAATCAATCACTCCAAAAACAAAAATGGTTGTGATTAACTCCCCAAACAACCCAAGTGGGTCGGTTTATACTGAAGATGAATATCGTGCTTTGGCAGCTGTTTTGGAAAAGTATCCAAACATCTATATTCTTTCAGATGAAATATATGAACATATTAATTATGGTGTTCCTCACTTTAGTTTTGCACAAATCCCTTCTATGTACAACCGTACTTTGACAGTCAATGGAGTTGCCAAGGCCTTTGCCATGACTGGCTGGCGAATTGGCTACATGGGTGCGACTGAGTGGATTGCAAAAGCATGTACAAAAATGCAGGGTCAAATTACGAGTGGTGCCAACTGTATCGCCCAACGTGCAACGATCGCTGCTTTAGATGCACCTGTTGCTAACATTCAGTATATGGTTGATGAGTTTGCAACTCGTCGTGAAAAAATTCTTGAATTGCTCTGCAACATTAAAGGCTTTGTACTCAATCAACCCAAAGGTGCTTTTTATGTGTTTCCAGAAATCTCTCATTATTTTGGAAAAACAATCAAAGGTAAAACGATAGACAATGCATCAGATTTTGCGCTCTATTTATTAGAAGAGGCACACGTTGCTACTGTGACCGGTGAGGCCTTTGGATGTCCAAACAATATCCGAATTTCTTATGCTGCTTCAATGAAAAACATCGAAGAGGCAGTCGAGAGAATCAGGAAGGCATTGACCTAGTGGTCTCTCCAAAAATAGGGAGTGAATAAAATTAGAGCTGTAAATAGTTCAAGACGCCCTACGAGCATCAAAAAAGAACACCATATTTTCCCACCAGATGGCATGGTAGTATAGGTCAAGACAGGGCCAAAATCGCCAAGGCTAGGCCCTACATTTCCAAGACTTGCTGCAGAAGCACCAATAGACGATAAAAAGTCTAGGCCAAATAAGCTCAACACAAATGCGCCAATAATAAAGAGCAGCATGTACAGGATAAAAAATCCAAGAATTCGATAGACTAAGCTTTGTTGAATGGTGACGTGGTTGAGGTGTAGTGAAACAATTGCGTTTGGGTGCAATGCTCTTCTAAATTCGAGTAATGCATTTTTAATCATAACCAAATGGCGAATTACCTTAACACCCCCTGATGTAGAACCCGACGAACCTCCCAAAAAGAAAAGACCAAAGAAAAGCATGGTTAAAAAGGGGGTCCAACCAGCAAAATCTGCAGTTACAAATCCAGTAGTGGTGATAATCGCAACGACTTGAAACAAGGCATGTCGGAAACTACTCTCAAACGCTCCAAAAATTTGTGGGTGATCAACTGAGGTCGATTCAAGCTTGACGTTGGTGTAAATTCCAATGAATGTGATCAGTGTAAAAAGAGAGACAAATCCGACATACCAACGAAACTCATTGTCTTGCCAAATTCGTTCTAATTTCCCCTTTAATCCAAAATAGATTAGGACAAAATTCGTTCCTGCCAAAAACATAAATAAGGTTACGATGTACTGGATCATAGGACTGTTGTTCCAGTAGGCCAGGCTTTCGTTTTTGGTTGAGAACCCACCAGATGCCATCGTACTCATCGAGTGATTTATGGCATCGAAAACAGACATACCTGCCAAGGCTAACATCAAAGCTTCTAAAGCTGTAAAGCCCACATAGATATACCAAAGTCTTTTTGCAGTATGGCTGATTCGTGGGTGTAATTTGTCTCCCCCAACTGCTGTTGCTTCTGCAGAAAACAACTGAACACCGCCAATACCCAAAAGAGGTAAAATAGCCACAGCCAATACGATGATTCCCATACCACCAAGCCAGTGCGTGAGTGAACGCCATAAAATGATACTTTTTGGCAGTGCTTCTATATCTTGAACGATTGTAGCACCAGTGGCAGTAAAGCCTGACATCGTTTCAAACAAAGCATCTGAATAGCTTGCCAATGATTGGGTCAACAGATAGGGTAAGGTGCCAAATATCACCATGCTAAGCCAGCCCATCACCACTGTCAAATAACCATCTCGCATCTTTATTTCACGCTTTCGGTTTCTCGTAATGAGGAGTAAAAGCAACCCAATTCCAGTTGTGATTAGGGCTGAAAAAAGAAGTCCTTCAGTAGCGACATCATCTAAATAAACACTCAATAATGTACAAACAAACATGGCAATTGCATTGAACAAGAGCAACAGGCCCAGCATGTTAAAAATTGTTGAAAAATTGTATGGCTTCATCCCTATCGAAATAATCGCTCAATGCGTGAAATGGACTTTGGCAAACAACATACGAGAACCCTGTCACCAGGCATAATTTCAAAATCTCCAAGGGCGATAATCCCCTCTCCTTCTCTTATCACACCACCAATAGTTGCCGTGCGAGATATATCTAAATCTTTGATTTTTTTACCCAAAACTTTTGAGTCTTGACTCACAACAAACTCGAGAAGTTCAGCATCCATATTATTGAGTTTGGCTAGATCAACAACCTTTCCCTTGCGAACATATCGAAAAATACTGTTTGCAGTCAGCAACTTTTTATTGATGAGTGTATCAACGCCAATCGACTTGGTCAATTCGAAATAATCAACATTCTCTACCAGAGCTATGATTTTAGATACTTTATTTGATTTGGCCATCAGGCAAGACATTATATTGGTCTCCGAATCGTCAGTGACAGCCAAAAAAACATCCATCCCACCAATGTTTTCTTCAACTAGAAGTTCTGCATTTCGCCCATCGCCATGAATCACAAGCGTATTGGGTAAATTACCAGAAAGCTTGATTGCTTTTTCTTTATCAGACTCGACGAGTTTGACGCGCATTCCTTGTTGACACAAATCTTCAGCTATTTTTTTCCCAATGCGACCACCACCAATAATCATTACATTTTCAGCCTCTTGTTTGGTATATCCTACCAATTCGTTTAGGGCATCCATTCCTGATTTGGAACTTGTGAAATAGACCTGATCACCTGCTTCAAACAGTGTGTCACCACGAGGGATAAGGGTGGTTTGCGTACCTGCACGCTTGATGGCAATTGGCATAAAAAGCACCTCTGAAAACACTGCTGCTGCCTCTTTCACTGATTTTCCAACAAATGGAGCAGATTCGAGTAGTGTCGTACCCATCATTGTCAATGCACCTTCTTCAAACTCATAACTATTGTTAAAAGCAGACTCGTCGATCAACAATTGAATTTCTTTTACTGCCAGTTCCTCAGGTGAGATAAGTTCATCGATTCCTAAGGAATTAAAATCAACATCCTCTTTGTATTTATCAAACTCGATATTGGTTACACGAGCAATGGTTCTTTTACAACCTAATTGTTTGGACAGTAAGCAGCACATCAGATTTGTGGTTTCTGTTGGCGTCACAGCAATCATCATATCTGAATTACCGGCATCTGCCTTTTTGAGAACAGCCAAAGCTGAGGGGTCTCCGTGTATAGTACGAATATCAAGATGCGTTTCAGCATAATTGAGGTGTTCTTTCACACTATCAATAAGTGTGATGTCCTGAGATTCAAACGACAATAGTTTTGCAAGATGAAGACCAACATCACTGGCGCCGGCAATAATAATTTTCATGAAGAACACGTGGTTTGCTGATACAAATATAGATGTTTTGCAATGATTTGGTAAATACGAATGAATCTCTGATTGCCTTATCTTTGCACAAATTACTGTAAAACCATACGATGGTCAAACCTTATAAAGACTCTTCCTCTTCCAAAAAAGAGCAAGTTACCAGCATGTTTGATGGTATTGCCAAAAATTACGACGCTTTAAATCGAGTGATATCGATGGGGATTGATAAATCTTGGCGGCGGAAGTTGGTGGCTATGGTAGCGCAAAAAAACCCAAAGAACGTGGTTGATGTTGCAACAGGAACAGGTGATTTAGCACTTGCATTGACGTCAATACCAGATGTGACGATCACTGGCATTGATATTGCTGTTGAAATGTTGGAAATCGGAAAACAAAAAGTAAATCAAAACAAACTCGATCATCAAATAAAAATGGTTGTTGGAGACGCAGAATCTTTGCCTTTAACAGATGCATCTATAGATGCTGTGACAGTGGCTTTTGGTGTGCGAAATTTTGGTGATCTCAACAAAGGGCTTTCTGAAATCTATCGTATTCTCAAACCAGGTGGACAGTTGTTTGTGTTGGAGACTTCAGTACCAAAAAAACAATTTTTTCGTTTTGGGTATAAGTTGTATAATTCGTTATTCCTACCCTTGGTTGGACGCTTGTTTTCTTCAGATAAAAATGCATACACTTACCTTTCAGATTCTGCTGCTGCCTTTCCATATGGCGAAGCATTTAATAATAAACTCAAAAAAGTTGGGTTTTCAACTGTAGAGGACCATCCCCAAACATTTGGTGTGGTAACCATTTACAAAGCCACAAAAAGTATTGATGCGTAAATACTTATTTATTGTTTTTCTTGTCTCCCCATTTCTTATCTGCTGGGGGCAACGAAATGATACACCTGAGTATCATAAAAAGGATGATGATTTATTGCTGCGATTTGGATATTATTTGGGCTTGAACCAAATGAATTTTAAATCCGAATATACAAGATACACGAGTCAGTTGGAAATTCAACCACAGCTTGGGTTTAATGTGGGACTTTTTGCTGATTTGCGAATCCTAAACAACATCAATTTACGCTTTGAACCTGGCATGTTTACTACCCAACGGGACATCATATTTTCTGAATATTGGCCAGAAGTACGCGATCCAAACAATCGACTTCGTGAGGTGAAATCAACTTATGTACGACTGCCATTGGTGCTGAAGTTTTCAGCCAATCGCATTCACAATGTACGACCATTTGTAATCGCTGGGGTTTCATCATCATTTAACCTATCGAGCAACGAAAAAAGTCGTGAGGACAATGACAGTGGACGATTTCGTTTACGAACCAATATGAACGCTCTTGAACTTGGAATAGGCGTTGAACTTTATTTGCCATTTTTTCGCCTAACTCCATCTGTTCGAGGAATCTTTGCTTTGGATGATGAAATTGTACCCGACGACTGGACAGTCCCCATACAATCTCTAAAAACACAGGGGATTTTTGTTAATTTTATTTTTCAGTAGAGGTATTTCGGCGCGCTTCTGCCAAAATAATACTAGTTGCCATAGCAGCATTTAAACTTTCTGCACCTCCAAAGCGTGGAATCGAAAGATTATTGTTCGAAAGTTCTGTAAGCTGTTTTGATAAGCCTCTACCCTCATTTCCAATCATCAAAATAGTAGGTGTATCAAAGCTGTGCTCATAGATCGATTGCCCTGTCATTGAGGTTGCTACAATTTTATAATCTTTCAACCCCATCAACCAAGATTGGAGGTCTTTGTAAAACACCTGTACACGTGCCAAAGAACCCATGGTCGAACGAACGACTTTTGGGTTGTAACAGTCAACAGTATCAGATGAACAAATGATGTCTTGAATACCAAACCAATCACATAGGCGAATGATTGTACCCAAATTTCCAGGGTCTTGAATACTCTCCAAAGCAAGGACTAAATCTGGCTGAGAAGAAGTTTGAAATTTTGGTATGGCAAACACAGCCAAGGCATCTGATGGCGTTTTTAAATCGCTCATGGCTTTCATTTGGGTTTGATTGACAACAGAAACATTTTGAAAGGGAAAGTGCCTTTGATCGAGTGCATAAAGCTTATGAAGTTGATAATTTTCGTCTATAAACTCACGAATCACTTTCAGGCCCTCTGCAACAAACAATTGATGTTTGTCTCTAAGTTTTTTTTGCCCCAACTGACGCACGAGTTTGATTTGGCTTTTGCTAACCATACAAATGACGTATTTTTGAATTTTTATGCTTATAACGAAACAACATACCACAAAAATACTACTATTACTTTGCTTGGGCACAATGTTTTCAGGCTGTAGGGTCACAAAATCTCTTGACGAAAATGATTTGTTGTTGGGCCAGAATCAATTTTATTATAATGGAAAACGCACCTTTGTCGACTCCATTCAAGCGCTTGTTCCTCAGCAACCAAATAAAAAAATTCTAGGGATTCCTGTGCGATTGTTACTCTACCAATCTGCAAATGATAGCGCTGCAGTAGACTTTGACAATTGGTTGCAGAAAACCCCCAAACGAAGCAAGCGAATGCAAGCAATCTGGTCTCAAAAACAGATTGATCAGATGCGATCTTATCGAGTTCAGTTTCAAGATTGGAAAATGAGAAACGGCGAGCCACCCTCGCTTATCGACTCTTTGTACTACAATAATTATGCAGACAACATCAGCACCTACCTGTCCAACAATGGATATTTTAAGGCAAAAACAAATGTTAGGAAAGATATAACCAGCACAACAGGACAAACAGCCAACTTGGTCTATGATATTCAAACAGGTCTTCCGTATTACCTCGACACCATATCAACAGACATCAAAAGTCCAGTGATAAATTCGCTCTTTAGATTGAGTGCAAAACAATCGTTACTAAAAAAAGGACAGCAGTTCAATACCTTAGATTTTGAAGAAGAGCGAAATCGACTGTATGCGTACTATAAAAACAATGGAGTCTATAACTTTCAGCTCAACTCGATTGGCTTTGAAATCGCATGGGATACAACAAGCACCGACTTTCAGCTTCCAGTAAAAATAACAATCGATGATTTCAGAAAATCGACACCAAATGGCGTTGTTTTTGAACCTTACAAACAAACCCAAATCAGCTCTGTAGACGTTTATACAACCCTAGCGAAAAAAGCAGAGGAACAGTCTTATTATGATAGCATTCGATTTTTTGGATTAAAAAAGAAACGTTATAACAAAAAAGTGTTATCAAAAGCAATTCAAATCCGACCTGGTGATCTATACAGCGACGCCACTAGAAACCAGACAATTGCTGAACTCAATCGACTTGGGATTTTTGAATACCCTAGCATTCGTTACTCTTATGCCGATTCATTACAATCTGCCCTCAATACATCGATTATTTTAGAGCCAAGAGAGCGCTTTGGACTAGGATTTGGATTAGACCTAACCCAATCGAACATTCAAGATCAAGGAATAGCCTTTAATAGTAGTCTAAACGTTCTCAATATATTCAGAGGAGCAGAAAATTTTGAGTTTGGCGTTCGAGGAACCATTGGTCGTTCGGCTGATGAGGTCATCTCTGAAATTGGAGGAGACATGAGGCTACGAATTCCCAAAATTTTAATGCCAAATTTTATCGCCAGATTAATTCCAGAGAATCTTCAACCAACCTCTGTTCTCAACTTAGGTGCAGCCCTGCAAAACAATATCGGATTGGATAAACTCACCTATTCTGGTGGTATTCAGTACAAGTGGAGAACGAAAAACAACAATCGCATTGACTTCTCATTGGTGGACTTAACACTTGTCAACAATCGAAACACCCAAAACTATTTTAATATCTATACCAACACCTACTCACAGCTCAATACTATCGCTCAAAATACAGCTGTCAGTTCTTCTTTTTTGAATGATAATAATCTAATCATCCCTGATGGAGCAACTGGTTTTATCAATTATGTGCTTTCTGGTGGGTCTCCAATTGACAGAGAAGACCCCTCATATCTCACTGTCATGCGAATCGAGGAAAGAAGAAAGCGCTTGACACAAAACAACCTTATCATTGGCTCTAGTTTTAGCTTTTTAAAAAACAGCCAAAACAATTTTTTTGATGAAAATTTTTATCAAATCCGTTATAAAATTGAGTCTGCCGGCAATCTAATCAACTTGTTGGCGTCGCCACTCAATTTGAATAGAATTAATGACACAAACTATCTTTTTGATTTGCCCTACAGTCAATATCTGAAAGGGGAGTTTGACTACATTCAGCATTGGCTCGTTGGGTCGTCTTCTGTCTTTGCATTTCGAAGTTTTTTTGGGTTGGCAATGCCCTTGGGAAATGCCACAAGTATTCCCTTTAGCCAGTCATATTTTTCGGGTGGTGCCAATGACAATCGGGCTTGGGAAGTCTATCGATTGGGACCTGGGAGTAGTTTTTCGGGAAATGAATTTAACGAGGCTAATTTCAAAATTGCATTAAATTTTGAGTATCGATTTGACCTTTTTGGCTCATTTAAAGGGGCACTCTTCGCCGACGCTGGAAACATCTGGAATCTTTTTGACGATGTTACAGACCCTTCGAAACGCTTTGATGGTTTTCGTGATTTGAGCGAACTAGCCATTGGCACTGGTTTTGGTGTGCGATATGATTTTGGTCTGTTTATTTTTCGACTTGATACAGGCTTTAAAACCCACAATCCAGCACTAGAAAAGTCGAAGAGATGGCTGACTGACATGCAGCTAAAAAAAGCAAACTTGACAATCGGAATAAATTATCCTTTTTAAAGGTGAAATTTTATCCTATTTTTGCGCCTTTCAAACAATAAAACCAATGAGCCACTCAATTCAGCCTGGAGTAATTACTGGCAAGCAAGTACAAGAAGTTTTCCAATTAGCCAAAGAGAAAAAGTTTGCACTACCGGCAGTCAATGTCATCGGATCAAGCTCGATCAATGGAGTTCTCGAAACTGCTGCAGCACTCAACGCACCTGTCATTGTTCAATTCTCCAACGGAGGAGCACAATTTAATGCTGGTAAAGGATTTTCAAACGAAAACCAACAAGCAGCTATCGCAGGTGCAGTTGCAGGAGCTAAACATGTTCATCAATTGGCAGAAGCATATGGCGCAGTTGTCATTCTACATACAGATCACGCTGCCAAAAAATTACTCCCCTGGATTGATGGTTTGCTCGACGCTAGCGAAAAGCATTTTGAAGAAACAGGCAAGCCTCTGTTCAGCTCACACATGATTGATCTTTCTGAAGAGCCATTGGAAGAAAACATCGAAATCTGTAAAGAATACCTCAAGCGAATGTCTGCAATGGAGATGACCCTTGAAATCGAACTTGGTGTTACTGGTGGTGAGGAAGATGGTGTTGACAACACAGACATCGACAGCTCGAAACTGTACACCCAACCAGAAGAAGTTGCTTATGCATTTGAAGAGCTATCAAAGATCAGCAGTCAGTTTACAGTTGCAGCAGCATTTGGAAATGTGCATGGCGTTTACAAACCTGGTAATGTGAAACTAACCCCAAAGATTCTAAAGAATTCTCAAGAATATGTCTGTGAAAAGTTTGGTGTTGAGCACAATACCATCGACTTTGTTTTTCATGGTGGATCAGGATCGACTGTAGAGGAAATCAGAGAAGCCATCGAATATGGAGTAATCAAAATGAATATCGATACAGACATGCAATACGCATTTATGAGTGGCGTTCGTGATTATATTGAAAGTAAATCCGCTTATCTTCAACAACAAATTGGAAATCCAGATGGAGAAGATGTACCCAATAAAAAGTTCTATGACCCTCGTGTTTGGTTGAGAGAAGGTGAAAAAAGCTTTGTCGAAAGACTCAAGCAGGCTTTCGAAGATTTGAACAATGTGAACACATTGTAGTATCAATTGGTTTTATATATTTGATTAAAATAAAACCATATGTCTTGGTTTAAGCGAACAACAAAAGGGATACGCACAAGTACCCAAGATAAAAAAGATACGCCGCAGGGTCTTTGGTATAAATCCCCTACTGGAAAAATTATTGACACTGAAGAGCTGGCTGAAAATTTTTATGTTTCGCCAGAAGACGGCTATCACGTTCGAGTTGGTAGTCAGATTTACTTTGACATTCTTTTTGATGACGGCAAGTTTACAGAAATAAATAAAAAAATGTCTTCAAAAGATCCACTCAATTTTGAAGATTCCAAAAAATATAAGGATCGCCTTTCGAGTGCACAGAAAAAAACAAAGCTAAACGACGCTGTTCGTACTGCTGTTGGCAAGTCAAACGGGAATCAGCTTGTTGTAGCCTGTATGGACTTTACTTTTATTGGGGGATCGATGGGATCGGTCGTTGGAGAAAAAATTTATCGTGCTGCAGACTATGCATTGCAGAAAAAAATTCCTCTTCTTGTGATTTCGAAATCTGGTGGTGCCAGAATGATGGAAGCAGCTCTTTCATTGATGCAAATGGCAAAAACATCGGCAAAATTAGCGCAGTTGGCTGACACTAAAATTCCTTACATCTCTTTGTGTACAGACCCAACAACTGGTGGAACCACTGCCTCATTTGCGATGCTTGGCGACATTAATATCGCTGAACCAGGCGCTTTGATTGGCTTTGCAGGACCTCGAGTGGTAAAGGATACAACAGGGCAGGATTTGCCAGAAGGTTTTCAGACCAGTGAGTTTGTTTTGGAGCATGGATTTTTAGATTTTATCACCCATCGCAAAGATTTAAAAAAGAAGGTAAATCTTTACTTAGACTTGGTTCTCAACCGAACAATAAGTAAATCATAGCTCTTTAGTATTAAATCCCTACATTTGCACCCTCAAGAAAAGATCTTGAGCTTACATAATAATTATTTACAATAATATTGGCATGTATTTAACAACAAAAAAAAAGAAAGAGATTTTTAAGAAATACGGTTCTTCAGAAACAAATACTGGATCGACTGAAGGCCAAATCGCACTCTTTACGCATCGGATCAATCATTTATCCAATCACCTTAAAACAAATCACAAAGACTTTAATACCGAAAGATCTCTTGTAAAGCTCGTCGGTAAACGAAGAAGTCTTCTCGATTATTTGAAGAAAAAGGATATCAATAAATACAGAGAGTTAATCAAAGAACTCAACATCCGTAAATAACATTAAAAGCATCATAGTTTTTCATTGGTGACTACGAACGCAACACAACAAACGTTCACATATAAAATGAAAAGATATGATACCAAAAGTATATACTGAGTCCATTGACTTAGGAGATGGTCGTACAATTACCATAGAAACTGGTAAGCTGGCCAAACAAGCAGACGGTTCTGCAGTCATTCGCATGGGCAACGCCATGCTACTTGCCACAGTCGTTTCAGCAAGACAAGCTTCAGATGTAGATTTTCTACCATTGACTGTTGATTACAGAGAAAAATTTGCTGCTGCTGGGCGTTTTCCAGGTGGCTTTTTTAAGAGAGAAGCACGTCCAAGCAACGAGGAAATTTTAACCATGAGATTGGTGGATCGCGTTTTGCGACCATTGTTCCCAAAAGACTATCACGCAGAAACGCAAGTCATGCTACAATTGATGTCGCATGATGAAAATGTAATGCCAGATGCGTTGGCTGGATTGGCTGCATCGACTGTGATTCAGTTGTCAGACATCCCATTTGAATATCCGATTTCGGAGGTTCGAGTGGCTAGAATTGACGGAGATTTTGTCGTCAACCCGAGTCGTGAGCAATTGCAAGAGTCAGATATTGATATTATGATTGGTGCAAGTGCAGACTCTGTAGCCATGGTTGAGGGAGAATTTGATGAAGTTTCTGAGCAGTGTATGTCAGATGCCATCCGTTTTGGTCATGAAGCCATCAAAAAACAAATCGAAGCGCAAGTTCGCTTGGTTGCGGCTGTAGGTAAAAAAGAAACACGTACCTACGAAGAAGAGAATCATGATGAAGCTGTAGAGAATAAAGTTCATGCATTTAGCTATCAAACGTGTTATGACATTGCCAAGCAAGGACTTTCGAAGAAAAACCGTGGCGAAAAGTTCTCTGAACTAAAAGAAGCTTTATTGGCTGAATTTTCAGACGAGGAGCAAGAAGAGCATGGAAAATTGATTTCCAAATACTTTAGTAAAACACAAAAGGAAGCTGTACGTGAACTCGTTTTAGCTGAAGGCATTCGCCTTGATGGTCGTGAAACGACCGATATTCGTCCGATTTGGTGTGAGGTCGATTATTTGCCCTCTACGCATGGGTCGTCTATATTCACACGTGGAGAGACACAAGCACTGGCAACAGTAACGCTAGGAACTTCAAGAGAGGCAAACATCATTGATTCTCCATCGAATCAAGGGGAAGAAACCTTTTATTTACACTACAACTTCCCACCATTTTGTACAGGTGAAGCACGACCATTACGTGGAACATCTAGACGTGAAGTTGGGCATGGTAATCTTGCGCAACGTGCACTTAAGATGGTGATGCCAGAAGACTCGCCATATACGGTGCGTGTGGTGTCTGAGGTCCTTGAGTCAAATGGTTCATCTTCCATGGCGACAGTATGTGCCGGGACGATGGCATTGATGGACGCTGGTGTTCAAATCACAAGTCCTGTTTCTGGGATTGCGATGGGTTTAATCTCTGATGGCGATCGTTTTGCTGTTCTTTCAGATATCTTGGGAGACGAGGATCACCTTGGTGATATGGACTTTAAAGTCACAGGAACAGACAAGGGAATTACTGCTTGTCAGATGGATATTAAAATCAAAGGGTTGTCATATGAAATTTTGATACAAGCTCTAGAACAAGCGCGTGAGGGTCGACTACACATCCTTGAAAAACTGACAGATACGATTGAGGTGCCAGCAGAAACGATTAAGCCGCATGCACCTAAGATGATCAGTTGTAGAATTCCGAACGAGTATATTGGACCATTTATTGGCCCAGGTGGTAAGGAGATTCAAAATCTTCAGCGTGAAACAAGCACGACCATCGTGATCAATGAAGACCCTGATACACAAGAGGGAATTGTTGAAATTCTAGGAACCGATCAAGAGGGTATCGATCAGGTACTTGCGAAGATTGATGCGCTGACCTTTAAGCCTGAAAAAGATGAGGTTTATAAGGTAAAGGCAATTAAGATTCTAGAATTTGGTGCTGTGGTTGAGTATTTAGAAGCGCCTGGCAATGAAGTTCTTTTGCACATTAGCGAAATGGCTTGGCAGCGCACAAACGCTGTTACAGACGTGGTGAATGTTGGAGATGAATTTGAGGTGAAATACTTAGGCTTTGACCCACGTACCAGAAAGGATAAAGTGTCATTAAAGGCACTGCTTGAAAAGCCTGAGGGTTATATCGAGCGTCCTCCGAGAAAGGGAGGTGGTGGAAATCGAGATCGTAGAGGCGGTCGCGACAATCGCAACAGGAGATAATTTTAAAAACCCCCTTTTTGGGGGTTTTAAGTACCTTGCTCATCTCATTTTTTATTAAAGTTTAAAATTTGTGCCATGAAAAAAATCGCTCTATTTATATTTGCCTTCCTAACGATTCAATGCTCATCCGAAATGCAAGAAGCGCCTGTACCGAAAAAAGTAAAAAAAGTTCTAGAAATTCACGACGATCAACGCATCGACAATTACTTTTGGATGCGCCTAAGCGACGAGCAAAAAGAAGCCGAACAACCCGATCAACAAACACAAGATGTGTTGGACTATCTAAATGCAGAAAATGACTATCGCAAGCATGTGATGAAACCAACAGAAAAACTCCAAAAAACGATCTACGACGAAATCATTGGGCGAATCAAACAAGATGATTCATCTGTGCCTGTCACAGTGAATGGCTACACCTACTACACTCGTTTTGAAAAAGGACAAGACTACCCCTACTATTGTCGAGAAAAAGCTGAAGATAACGCCAATGAAGAAGTGATACTCGATGTGCCAACTATGGCTGAAGGATATGCCTATTATGCCATTGGTGGACGCAGTGTGAGTGAAAACAACAAAATCCTTGCCTACGCAGTTGATACTGTTTCGAGAAGGGAATATACCTTGTATTTCAAAAATTTGGAAACAGGTGAAATCCTTTCAGATAAAATCGAAAATACCACTGGTGGCACCACTTGGGCCAATGACAATCAAACTGTTTTTTATGTCAAAAAAGACCCTCAAACTCTTCGTGCATATCAAATTTTTAAACACCGATTGGGTACAGATACAAGTGATGATGAACTCGTTTATGAAGAAACAGATGAAACTTTTTCATGCTGGATCTCAAAGACAAAGTCACGTCAATACTTGATGATTGGTGCGAGTCAAACGCTATCAACAGAATATCGATTTTTGGATGCCAATACCCCTGATGGCAAATGGCAAGTGGTTCACCCACGTGATAAAAATCTAGAGTACTTTGTCGATCATTACAAAGACTATTTTTATATCATTACAAACGATCAAGCCAAAAACTTTCGCTTGATGAAAACACCTGTTGATCGCCCACAAAAATCAAATTGGGCAGAACTGATCCCCCATCGAGAGGATGTGTTGTTGGAAGACATAGAAATTTTTAAATCCCATCTTGTTGTCAACGAACGACACAATGGTCTTTCGCGCCTTCGGATCATGACATGGGACAATAATAATGAACATTATATTTCGTTTGATGATCCTACCTATGCTGCTTGGATTTCAGCAAATCCAGAGTTCAATTCAACACAACTCCGCTTTGGATATAGTTCATTAACAACTCCAACATCGATATATGATTATGATCTAAACACCAAAAAGAAGACACTCAAAAAACAGGATGAAGTGTTGGGAGGGACATTCGATTCGCAAAACTACCTTTCCGAGCGCATCATGGTTCCCAGCAGAGACGGATCGACAAATATCCCTGTGTCTTTGGTCTATCACAAAGACTTTGAAAAATCGGGTGATGAGCCACTCCTCCTCTATGGCTATGGATCTTATGGAAATACCATAGACCCTTGGTTTAGCTCGGCACGATTGAGTCTGCTTGATCGTGGTTTTGCCTTTGCCATTGCACATATTCGTGGAGGACAAAATCTAGGTCGCTCGTGGTACGAGGATGGAAAACTCTTAAAAAAGAAAAATACATTTTATGACTTTATAGATGTTGGGAATCATTTGGTACAGATTGGTTACGCCTCCACTGATCACTTGTATGCCCAAGGTGGCAGTGCAGGTGGTTTGCTGATTGGAGCTGTGATCAACATGGCGCCGGACCTGTTCAATGGTGCGATTGCTGCAGTGCCTTTTGTCGATGTTGTTTCGACCATGCTCGATGAAACCATACCCTTGACCACTTTTGAGTTTGACGAATGGGGAAATCCAAAAAACAAAGAATACTACGACTATATCAAGTCGTACTCCCCTTATGACAATGTCGAAGAAAAGAACTACCCTCATCTATTGATCACCACTGGCTATTGGGATAGTCAGGTCCAATACTGGGAGCCTGCAAAGTGGATTGCCAAATTGAGAGACAAAAAAACGGACGATAATTTATTGTTGATGGATTGCAATATGGAGGTTGGTCATGGAGGCGCTTCAGGTAGGTTCAAGCGATACAAAGAGGTGGCTCTTTCCTATTCTTTTTTACTTCACCTAGAAAAATAATTTTTTTGTAACCTTTTGCATCATCTTAACGTATAACAAGTGTAAAAACAAGTTAGATGAGACAACTAAAAATTACCAAGCAGGTTACCAACAGGGAAACTGCTTCACTCGACAAGTATCTGCAAGAAATCGGAAAGGTTGATTTGATTACAGCTGAGCAGGAAGTCGAGCTCGCACAGCGAATCAAAGCTGGCGATCAAATTGCCCTCGAGAAATTGACAAAAGCAAACCTTCGATTTGTGGTTTCTGTGGCAAAGCAATATCAAAACCAAGGTCTCACACTTCCAGACTTGATTAACGAAGGTAACTTAGGGCTTATCAAAGCTGCAAAACGATTTGACGAAACTAGGGGTTTTAAGTTCATTTCTTATGCTGTTTGGTGGATTCGACAGTCAATCCTACAAGCTCTCGCTGAACAGTCCAGGATTGTGCGTTTACCCCTTAATAAAATCGGTTCGATAAACAAAATCAATAAGACTTTTGCATATCTCGAGCAAGCGCATGAGCGTATGCCTTCTGCAGAGGAAATCGCAAAGGAGCTTGACATGACTGTTTCTGACGTAAAGGAATCGATGAAAAATACAGGTCGTCATGTATCTATGGATGCGCCACTTGTAGAAGGTGAAGATTCCAACTTATATGATGTACTTCGCAGTGGAGAATCTCCAAACCCTGATCGTCAGTTGCTACACGAATCGTTGAGAACAGAGATTAGCCGTGCGCTAGAAACACTCACACCTAGAGAGTCTGATGTTGTTCGTCTTTATTTTGGACTTGGCAACCAACACCCTATGACTCTCGAAGAAATTGGAGAAACCTTTGACTTGACTAGAGAACGTGTTCGACAAATCAAGGAGAAAGCAATTCGTCGACTAAAACATACGTCTAGAAGCAAAATACTGAAAACCTACCTCGGGTAATCATGCGTGATAAAAAACTGGTTGCGCCTTCAATGCTTGCAGCTGATTTTGGCAATCTAGCTCGTGATGTTGATATGGTCAATCACAGCGACGCAGATTGGTTTCACCTAGATGTGATGGATGGTGTTTTTGTACCAAATATCTCTTTTGGTATGCCTGTCATCAAAGCCATGGCAAAACACACAAGCAAACCACTTGATGTTCATCTGATGATTGTAGATCCTGATCGCTATATCCAAACGTTTGCCGATTTGGGAGCTGATGTACTCACTGTTCACATTGAGGCTTGTACTCATTTACACAGAAGCTTACAGTCGATTAAAGCAGCGGGGATGAAATCTGGTGTGGCGTTAAATCCTCATACACCTGTTTCCGATTTATCACACACAATTGCAGATATCGATTTGGTTTGTTTGATGAGTGTAAATCCGGGGTTTGGTGGTCAATCATTTATAGAAGCTACCTATCAAAAAGTGAGTGAACTGCGTGCACTGATCGATGCCAATCATGCAAGGACACTCGTCGAAATCGATGGGGGTGTGACAGATCAAAACGCCACCCAATTGATAGATGCAGGAGCTGATGTTTTGGTTGCTGGCAGTTATGTTTTTTCCGCTGCAGACCCTTCATCAACGATCGCAAGCCTGTCTGCTCAGATCAATTCGTAAACAGATGTCTGTTGTTCTTGGACTGATGAGTGGCACTTCTTTGGATGGGCTTGATTTGTGTTGCGTTCGCTTTTCGTCCAATCCTAAAGATTTTCAAATACTCGAGTCAAAAACTGTCCCCTATACTGACAAATGGAAGTCCAAACTCGAAAATGCATTCTATACTTCTTCTGACGAAATCGACACCCTTGACAAAGCATTTGGAGTGTTTTTAGCAGAGCAGATTTTAGCCTTCATCAACACATCTTCACTACCACCCATTGATTTGATTGCCTCGCATGGTCACACGATTTTTCACAAACCCAGTCAAGGCATCACCAAACAAATTGGGTGTGGAGAAGAAATTGCCAAACAAACAGGTATCAAGGTCATATATGACTTTAGAAGTCAAGATGTAGCGTTGGGAGGGCAAGGAGCACCTCTAGTTCCTATGGGAGATGCCATCCTATTTCACAGCTATGGTGCCTGCTTAAACCTGGGTGGTTTTGCCAATGTTTCTTTTGCCTTGCAAAAAAATCGAATTGCTTATGATATTGTTGCTTGTAACATCATCCTCAACCATTTTGCCCAGCAATTAGGATATGACTATGATGACCGAGGGAAACTGGCGCAAAAGGGTTCATGTGATAAATTATTGTTGCAAAAGCTCAATGCGATTGATTATTACAACTTAAATCCACCCAAATCTCTGGCAAGAGAGTTTACGGAAACCCAGCTGCTACCCTTGCTCTCAAACTTTGATCCAGAAACTGTGTTGCACACCTACACTAAACACATTGGCTTACAAATCGGAATGTCGCTGACATCATGCAAGGCAAAAATCTGTCTGGTCACTGGTGGTGGGACTCATAATCATTTTCTAATCGATCAAATCAAGCAGCATATAAATTGTCGTTTGGAGATCCCAGACCAGACGATCATTGATTACAAAGAGGCATTGATCTTTGCACTTTTGGGACTTTTACGCAATGAAAACAAAACCAATGTGTTGTCGAGTGTAACAGGTGCAAGTCGCGATCTTAGTGCTGGACGCATGGCAATACCTTGACCATTGGCTAAAAAAATTGTAAATTCAAACAGTGATTTAAATAACCTATCTATGAAACTTTATCAAGTCCTTTTCGGTATTATACTCATCTTTTTCTCATGTGGTACCCCTACTGGAACAGATCAGCTTCAACAGTTGATGGAGGATTATTATGAAGAAAAATTACAACTCTATCCCCTTGGTGCAACCTATCAAGGGGATAAAAGATACAATGACTATTTACCAAACTCACTCTCAGATGAGTTTATGGCAAAAGAAAAAACATTCTACACTTTTGTTCTCAATCAGCTTAAGTCTGTCGATGAGGAAAGTTTGAGCGAAGAAGATCTACTGAGTAAAAAGGTACTTCATTGGGAGTGTGACATCAACTTAAAACGACTTGAATTTCCGATCCATCTTCTGCCATTGAATCAAATGTGGACGCTTCAATTAACCATTGGGCAGCTGGCAGGTGGAAGCAGTGCACAACCTTTCAAGACGGTAAAAGATTATGACAATTGGCTGGCGCGCGTTGATGATTATTTAGTATGGCTCTACACAGCCGAAGATCGAATGAAAGAAGGAATCGAAAAGAATGTAGTACTGCCAAAATCGCTGATCAAGAAGGTTGTTCCACAGCTTGCAAGCATTGCACTGACAGATGTAGAGGATCATTTATTTTATAGCCCTATTCGACAACTTCCAGCAAGCATTTCAGATGAAGATAAAACACGATTGACGACTGCCTATCAATCGATGATTGTAGATAAAGTAAAGCCTGCCTACCTACAGCTTCATGATTTTATGAATGGCGAGTACATGGAAGCAGGTCGATTGAGCAGTGGTTTTGATGCATACACTTTTGGAAGTGATTATTATGACTATGCCATTCAACTCTATACAACTACCAACATGAGTGCTGATGAGATTCATGAGTTGGGCTTACAAGAGGTTGCACGATTACGCAGTGAGATGGAAAAAGTAAAAAAACAGGTTGGGTTCAAAGGTGATTTAAATGCCTTTTTTGAACATGTGAGAACCTTGCCACAGCTTGTTCCCTTCAATAATCCACAGCAAGTGATTGACAATTTTAATGCGATTCATGATAAAATGAAAGCCAATGTCGATCGATTGTTTTCATTGCAGCCAAAAACAGCTTTTGAGGTGCGTCGGACAGAGGCATTTCGTGAAAAATCAGCAAGTGCAGAGTACAGTCCAGGATCGCTTGATGGCACAAGACCAGGTATTTTTTATGTTCCAATCCCAGACGTGACCAAATACAACATCTTTTCAGACGAGGACTTGTTTTTACACGAAGCCATTCCAGGGCATCATTTCCAAATTGCCTTGCAGCAAGAAAACACCACCCTACCTGATTTTAGAAAATCACTTTGGTACAGTTCCTATGGTGAGGGCTGGGCGCTTTATTGCGAATCACTTGGAAAAGAGCTTGGGCTCTATGATGACCCCTATCAGTACTTTGGTATGCTCAGTGCAGAGATGCATCGTGCCATACGACTGGTTGTCGATACAGGGCTACACACAAAGGGCTGGACGCGTGAAGACGCAATCGCTTATTCAATCGCAAATGAAGCAGAGCCAGAAGCAGCGATTATATCTGAAATTGAGCGATATATGGCAAACCCAGGTCAGGCGTTGTCGTATAAAATTGGACAGCTCAAAATTCTTGAGCTAAGAGCAAATGCCAACGAGCTTATGAAAGACAATTTTTCCATGAGCATATTTCATGAAAAGATATTGGAATCGGGCTGTATTCCTTTGGCATTGTTGGAAGAAAAGATACAAACCTGGATAACAAATCCTTGAAATGATGGGGGCTTGAAAATTTTATAGTCAAAGATGGGGGAATCTGAGTTGGAAAGTCCTGTAGATGCTGTCATTACTTGGGTTGACGGTGAGGATAAAATGCACAAAGAAAGAATTAATCGTTATGCTTCAAAAACGATAAAAAAACATAATGGCTTTTCTTCTCGTTATGCACAGGTTAATGAGATTCAATTTTGTGTTCACTCAATCTTAAATCATGCCAATTTTATTCGAAACATATTTATCGTAACAGACAACCAAATACCCAAATTTCTCGCTGATGAAAAATCTGATATGTATAAAAAAGTAAAGATTGTCGATCATACAGAGATATTTGGCGATAATAAGCCATTACTCCCAGTGTTTAATTCTCGAAGTATTGAGACAAAAATTCATCGTATTCCAGGTCTTTCCGAACAATTTATTTACTTCAATGACGACACGATTTTATTACGTACAGTAAGTAAATCCGATTTTTTTCAAGATGATTTCCCTGTGCTTAGGGGGAAGTGGAAATCATTTAAGCAAAATATCTCTTACAAAAAACTTCGTTTCAAAAAAAAAATCAATCAAGCGGGACACATATATGCCCAGGAAAAGAGTGCAAAGATTCTTGGGTTTCAAAGACTTTTTAAGTTTCATCACACCCCCCATCCAATGCGAATTTCAACAATCAAATCATTTTTTTCTAATCACGATGGGTTGGAAGAGTTCAACAGCAGCTTTAAATTTAGAAGCGCAGAACAATTTATAATCCATGGAGTTGCCAATCATTTAGAAATCAAAAATGGGAGCTGCCGCATCATGAATGACTATCAAATGGTTCATTTTCGTTCATATCGTAAACCAATTATTTGGTTGAAATTTAAACTCACTTATTTTTGCAATAAGAAAAATAAATTGTTTTTGAATCTTCAGGATCTTGGTTTATGTCCTTCTTCAAAACAGACTTACTTCATAGAGTGGCTCAACAAGAGATATAAATTGTATGGTAGGAATAAACATTCATAAAAATATAAAACTGTTTTATTATACCAAAAATGCGATCCTCCAGCTGATTCCTCGTTGGTTTTTTCGAAATCGTTTAAGTGGCCTAATGCGTCCAAAAGATGACGATGACATTGATTATATAAAAAAACGTGTTGATTATTACAATAGGTTACATTCTGAATCTGCGCTTCCAAAAAAAGTTAAATCTTTGAAAGAGCTTAGAAGAGGCAAAAAAAATACAACTTATTTTTTTGACAGCTATGAAGTCACGCGTTATTTCAACCCTAGACTTCTTGTCAAATTTGAATTTGGAGATATTACCCAAGTTCCCCGAATTCCCTCGATAGTAAAAAGCAGACCTATTGAGTCCAATAACGAAAAATCAGTGCTTTTGAAGTTAAACAAGGTGAGGCATTTCATTTTTGTTCGTGATAAAAATCGTTTTGAAAATAAAAAAAATATGTTGATTGGTCGAGGTGGAGTGAGCGACAGAAAGCCAAAAAGAATTGCTTTTTACAAAAAGTATTTTGATCATCCTCTCTGCGATTTAGGTCAAACCAATCAAAATAGTAAGTACAATTACTGGTATAAAAAAAAGATATCGATTGAGAAGCATTTAAAATACAAGTTTATTTTGTGTTTGGAGGGGATTGATGTTTCTTCAAATCTCAAGTGGGTGATGTCATCTAGTTCTATTGCAGTGATGGCAAAACCCCAGTTCGAAACTTGGTTTATGGAAGGTCAGTTAATTCCAGATTTCCACTACATTCAAATTCGTGATGATTACTCAGATTTAGAAAAAAAGTTATCATACTTTATTGACAATCCTGAAAAATGCATGAATATTATTCAAAATGCAAATGCTTATGTTGAGCAATTTAAGAACAAAAGGAGAGAGAAATTAATATCTTTGATGGTGTTGGAGAAGTATTTTATCAAAACTCGGCAAAGTCTACAAACACATCCCTTAAAATGAGTCTTTTTTACCTTCGTAAAAAAATATATAAATTTATTTTCCTTGCTTATAAGTATCTTATTAAGCCCAAAAAACAAGTCAAATCTATTTATGGAATTTACCTTTTTCCAGCCTTTAAAGACAGAACGTTTAAATATTATTTTAAAGGAACTTATGGGACTTTTCTCAGTGAATTGATAAAAAGTATTGACACAAAGACCCTATTTGTAGATATCGGCTCGAATCAGGGTCTTTATAGTATTCTGGCGGGGCAAAACAAAAACATAGATCAAATCATATCTTTTGAGCCTTCTTTACAAACCAGTAAATTACTGAAATCTAATTTAAAGTTGAATCATATTACAAACTGTAAAGTGATTCAAAAAGGGATTGGTAATCAGTCTGGCGAGACCCAACTATATGTCAGCGAAAGTCATTCAGGAAAAAATTATATGCGTGATCATAACGATATAAAAATCTCTACTGATAAAGCTGTAGAAACTGTCGAAATTGTTGACCATAAAGAATTGAACAAATTGATTCCTAATCATCATAGAATCTTTATTAAAATTGATGTTGAAGGGTATGAGAGAATTGTGATTAACCAGTTGATTCAATGTTCATTTTTTGAAAATGTATATCAAATTTTTTGCGAAGTGGATACGAATTGGATAGATGTGAATAGCGTAAAGAAAATGCTGCTAGATAAAGGGTTTAAAAGTTTTGATAAAATTGGGAAAAACCCTTCTCATTATGACCTTTTGATCTCACGACAGTAGAGAACATTTTATATCATTATTCGATATCAAGCTCATACTTTTCTTTGAGCTGCTGAAGCACGTCATTGGCAATGGTTTTCTTTTGTAAAAGCACCAAAGAATCAGCTTGATTGATAATGTCATAGGCTTGAAGTATATCCTGATATTTTAATCTTGTAAAGTCATGCACCAGGACACTATCTTCATCCGAAAGGTTGGCGTGAATGTGTAACGCAGTTAGCACACGACAGCGCCCATCTAGAAAAACAATGACGCGTAGATTCACATTATTTGACAGATTGACATCAAATACACTAGAGATTTTATGCGTAATCGTGGGGTTGATATTTTTGGGACGCCCATACTTTTGAACTTCTCCCACTGACACATGCGTAACTTTATTTGCTTGCAATAGTTGATTCATATATGTTGTGTAGCCTTCGCTTGTTTCGTAAGAATGAAAATTAAATCCAAGAGAGTTGGCAATCAGTGTACTTCCCCCCGATCCACTTTCCAAATAAAGAGCTGAGATATTTTTAATCAAATAATCTGTAAAAAAGCGAGCCTCTTTGTAGGTCATTTTAGGCACCATCAATGCACGATCTGCAAATGAAATCCCTAATTTATTGAGATATTTTTTTAACCTGTATTTAAAATAAAATAAAAATTTGTTCAAAAGAATTATGATTGTTTTTTCGTAAAACAAATATACTACATTATTGATGCCAACTGTTTGTTGACGAATATTCTAAAAACGACAAGAAAACATTAAAACAAACCGATCAAATAAGAAGGTGTGTTAGATTAACAATCTAATTTTAAAAACTAAATTTGTGTGAATTAATACTAGAGGTGTGTTTAGATTTATCTATTGGAATTTAATTTTATCAACAATCGTTATCACATTTTTTTGTTATGACTTGAATTTAACTATTAAAGTCCTCCCTTTACACTTATCAATACTAATTTACCCATTATTGATTTTAAATTTTTGTTTCTTTTTTACCATAAAGACTTTTAACAATTGGGTAAATAAAATATCAATATCTCTTATCACTACTTCTTATTGCCTATTCATAATTCTAGTCTATTCTAGTTATTATATTGGTATATCAACCTGGGGATCTACGTTAAACATCTACCTCATATACTCTTTTTATGATGAATTAGAGGAATTAATTCATTCGACAACTTATATTAATTATGATAAGTTAGTATTTTACATATTGGTCATTTCATGTAATCTTTTTTTAATAAATTATTTCCTTGCTCAAAAAATCATTTCTTCAATCAATGGTATTAAAATCAGTAATCTAATTTCAAAAAAAAATATTTTTGTTTTATCAATTATAATTATTTACCCTATACTAATTAAAATTTCATACAACTTGAAATTTGATTTAAAGAAGAGTGAACCTTTCATATCATTTTTTTTCAATGAATTTATTCCACAAAATAAAGAGAAACTTTTTAGTGGAGTTGAAAATAAAGTAGCAAAAGAAAAATATCCTGTAATTGATAATTTTAATAAAAAAAATGTCATTTTAATTATTGTTGATGCATTAAGATCAGACAAAATAAATAATTCAGAGTACGAACGTAAGCTAAGCCCTTTTTTAGATTCATTAACTAAGCTTGAAAATGTACACCACGTTAAAAATTACTACTCAACTAGCTCAAGCTCTTTCCAAGGTATCTCGAGTATTTTATCTTCATCATATAAGATTTCTTTAAACAATTTTTTTTTACACGATTTGTTAAAAAAACAAGGTTATCACATCAATTTTATTTTGTCTGGTGATCATACAAATTGGTACTCATTAAAAGATTTTTATGGAGAAAATATAGATTTTTTTGTTGATGGATATTTATCGAAAAAATCAAATCAGGTTAAAAATGCTAATAATGATAAACTTATTATTAAAGAATTAAATGAAATTTCTGATTATAATAACGAACCAAAGTTCTTTTACCTGCACATGATGTCTACTCATGAATCTTCAACATTAGAAGAAAAATATAAAATTTATAAGCCAGATGATTATAATGTTTTTAGTGATAATATTTCACCACAATCACTAACAAATAATTATGACAATAGAATTATTCAATTAGATAATTACTTAAAAGAAATTATTCGAATATTAGAAAATAAAAACTACTTAGAAAATTCAATCCTAGTGATTACCTCAGATCATGGGCAATCTTTGGGGGAGAAGGGATATTACTTTCACACAAATTCAACATATTTAAGTGAAGTTTCAATTCCATTGATAATTTTCTCAAGCGAGAGTAAAAGCATGAATAAGAAAAATGAACATAAAATCTCAAACCAATTAGATGTTTCTCCTACAATTATTGATATGCTTGGGATTGAGATTCCATATGTGTGGGATGGTTCTTCATTGTTAAGGCCACAAACAAATGATTTTTTATTTATTCAAGAGAAAGAGTTTTTTTCATGCATATGGCTTCATGAGGATGAAAGCTATCAATACATTTTCAATAATTTTACAAAAAAGGAGGAGGTTTATAATATTGATTTGGATATTGAATTGAAAACCAATGTACTTAATGAAAAAAATAATTTACCAATAAATTATATAAGGAGTAGAATGAAAGATCACTTTTTTGAAATTTCAAACAAGTCTATTCCAAACTAGTTTAATTTTTCAGTTTGTTTACAATAGTTAGAACTTTTTGAGTGGAATTAATGATATATATTCAAAAAAAATATTCCTAGAAATAAAAACCATTCTTGAGAATAATATGTGGGCGCGAAGGGATTCGAACCCCTGACCCCTTGGGTGTAAACCAAGTGCTCTGAACCAACTGAGCTACGCGCCCAAAATACTGATAATCAATAAGTTAGGATATTTTACAGAGATGAAATTTAATTGTATGAACCTTATCATGCACCTTACTTGCTGTATTTTCACTAACTCAAAGACCGTAAAAGGCACGCAAATATAATCGTTTTAGAGAACTAAGCCAATAATAGTTTTTCCTTAAATTAGTACCACTAAAAACAATACGATGAAGAAAC
>CAXGAP010000013.1:0-27539 GCA_964008075.1 uncultured Flavobacteriaceae bacterium | reverse complement strand
TGGTGAAATCAAGGTTGGCGATCCAGCAAAGCGACAAGCAGTGACCAATCCAACCAAAACCATTTCTTCTGTCAAACGATTTATGGGTAACAAGTTTTCTGAATCATCCAAAGAAGTAAAACGCGTTCCATATTCAGTTGTTAAGGGTGACAACAACACCCCCCGAGTTGATATTGATGGTCGTTTGTACACTCCTCAAGAGCTTTCGGCAATGATTTTGCAAAAAATGAAGAAAACAGCTGAGGATTATCTAGGACAGACTGTTACAGATGCTGTTATCACTGTGCCTGCCTATTTCAACGATGCACAGCGTCAAGCTACTAAAGAAGCAGGGGAAATTTCGGGTTTGAATGTCCACAGAATTATCAATGAACCAACTGCTGCTGCTTTGGCTTATGGCCTTGATAAAGGTGGTAGTGATAAAAAAATAGCGGTGTATGACCTGGGTGGTGGTACATTTGACATTTCAGTTCTCGAGCTAGGAGATGGCGTTTTTGAGGTATTATCTACCAATGGGGATACTCACCTAGGTGGTGATGATTTTGACGAGGTTATTATTGACTGGCTTGCAGATGAGTTTAAGTCGATTGAAGATGTTGATCTTCGGAAAGACCCAATGGCACTTCAACGATTAAAAGAATCAGCTGAAAAAGCTAAAATCGAATTATCGTCATCAACCCAAACAGAAATCAACCTTCCTTATGTAACAGCAACTGCCTCGGGCCCAAAACACCTTGTAAAAACTCTGACAAGAGCTAAGTTTGAACAGTTGTCTGCTGAATTGGTGAAACGCTCGATGAAGCCAGTTAAAAATGCACTTTCCGATGCCGGATTGTCAACAAATGATATTGATGAGGTGATCTTGGTTGGTGGTTCAACCCGTATTCCAGTGATTCAAGAAGAAGTGAAAAAATTCTTTGGTAAGAAACCGTCCAAAGGGGTAAACCCCGACGAAGTTGTTGCTGTTGGAGCTGCAATTCAGGGTGGTGTTTTGACAGGAGATGTGAAGGACGTATTATTGTTAGATGTCACACCACTTTCTTTGGGCATTGAAACGATGGGTGGTGTTCTCACGAAGCTTATCGATGCAAACACAACGATTCCTACTAAAAAGTCACAGGTATTTTCAACAGCTGCTGACAATCAACCCTCTGTAGAGATTCATGTTTTACAAGGCGAGCGTCCGATGGCTGCTGATAACAAAACAATTGGTAGATTTCACTTGGACGGGATCCCACCAGCTCCTAGAGGTACGCCACAGATTGAAGTGACCTTTGACATTGATGCCAATGGTTTGATTCAAGTTACTGCACTTGATAAAGCAACGAACAAATCACAAGATATTCGAATTGAAGCTTCATCAGGTTTGACAGAAGAAGAAATTGAAAAGATGAAAAAAGAGGCAGAGGCGAATGCAGATGCAGATAAGAAAGTCAAAGAGGAAGCAGATACGCTCAATAACGCCGATGCAATGATCTTCCAAACCGAAAAGCAATTGAAAGAGTTTGGCGATAAGTTGTCAGATGATAAGAAAAAGCCAATTCAGGATGCTTTAGAGGCCCTTAAAAAGGCTTATGAGTCAAAGGATGTTGAGGCGATAACCCCTGCATTAGACAGCATCAACGAAACATGGAAAAATGCCTCTGAAGAGATGTATAAAGCACAAGCCAATCAGGGGGCTTCTGCAGATGGGCAAGCAGAGGCAGGCGCATCAGCTGGCGAGACCAACGACGAGGATGTTGAGGATGTTGACTTCGAAGAAGTGAAGTAACACTTTGTATTTCTTATTCGTGTAACATAAAAAAACGCACTGTTAGCAGTGCGTTTTTGTATTTTAGCAAACGTTATGGATAAATCTACACTTCTCAAAAAAATCAATGAAAGAAATCGAGGGACGCTGATGCAAACCCTAAAGATAGAATTCACTGAGGTCGGGGATGATTTTTTGATAGCACGTATGCCTGTAACTGCTGCAGTCCATCAGCCAGATGGTGTTTTGCATGGTGGTGCTACTGCAGCTCTAGCTGAGACAGTTGGGAGTTCAGCAGCAGCTGTTTTTTGTAATCAAGAAGGGCATATGTTGCGAGGAATTGATGTTTCTGCAAAGCATTTGAGAGGTGTACGAGCAGGTTATGTATTTGCTAAAGCAATGCCTCTACATAAAGGAAAAACTATGCAAGTATGGTCTATTGAAATTACTGATGATGAACAGCGATTGGTTTCATCTTGCTCATTGACGACACTTGTTCTTCCCCTCAAAAAATAACCCATTTGAGCCAGTTATCGTTTTTTGGAGAGATTGAAAAGCACTTAAATTACGAATTGCCATTTGTTGTGTTTCGACATCCAAATGATACTCGATTAACAGCATTTCTTGATCACAACGAAACACCTAAACCAAAAACCAAATTTGTTGTCAGTCATTTTGAATCGTCAAAACATTTTTCAATTTTTCCAGATCAAACCCTGCATACAGACTTTAGTGTTGATCAAATACCCAGTCAATCAAAACAGCTAGAGTGGAATGATTTAGAACAGAAGCAAAAGAATCATACAAACCTCATTATCAACGCTATAGACAGCATGAAACAATCTCCTTTAAATAAGGTGGTGTTGGCGACTGTACTAGAGTGTAATGGATTGTCAAAATCACCGATTGATTATTTTAAAACGATCCTAACGCAATACAAAAACACTTTCAATTATTTGCTTTTTCATCCCAAATATGGCCTGTGGATGGGCGCAACTCCTGAACGCTTGATTACAATGCAACAGTCTGATTTAACGACAATGGCATTGGCTGGCACGCGACCTTTGGGCAGCAACTCATGGGGAGTAAAGGAAAAGGAGGAGCAGGGGTTTGTTGTAAATGAAATTGTAAACACACTTCGCAAGTACGCATCAAATGCATCGATACATCATGCTGATGCAAAAACCATTCGTGCAGGACAGTTGGAACACCTACAAACGACGATCACAGCAGAGCTGACTATTTCTCCTGTCGAAGCAGCATACGCACTACACCCCACACCTGCTGTTGGGGGAGTACCTAAAGAGATGGCGCTTGACTTTATCAAAACCCATGAGCAATTGGATCGATCTCTTTATGCTGGCTTTTTGGGGGTGATAAATCAAGACAAAACAGATCTGTATGTCAATCTTCGTTGCATGAATATTCAACATGATAAGGCTTTGGTATATGTTGGAGGTGGGATCACCGAAAAAAGCAATCCGCAAGATGAGTGGCAAGAGGTGCAGGATAAAGCAAACACCATGGGCCATATATTGATGAGTTAACAACTGCGCTTTTTGTACATTTGCCGTTGCTATGAATCTCTCAATAATTCCTGTTGTACGCTCGGTTATTCAACAACTACTCAATTATGAGGTTTGTCATGTTGTGATCGCGCCAGGCTCTAGAAGTGCGCCCATCACTGTTGGGCTGACCACTCATATTGAATTCACAACCTACAGCATCGTTGATGAACGCTCTGCAGCTTTCTTTGCTCTTGGACTTGCACAACAGCTTCAAAAACCAGTAGCAGTGTTATGTACATCTGGCTCAGCTCTGTTAAATATCTATCCCGCTGTTGTAGAGGCTTATTATAGTCAGTATCCAATCGTTGTGTTGAGTGCTGACCGACCCACCTATCAAATTGATATTGGAAATGGCCAAACAATAAGGCAACAGGGGGTTTTTTCAAAACATATTATATCTGAAACAGCACTCTTACAAGATGTAACGCATAACCAAGCATCAATCATTGAGAGCAATACCCAAATGTTAATTGATTCAAAATCAACAACAGAGGAAATTGAACGCTTGCAACAAGCTATTGAAAAGAAAAACAACACTAGGCTTGAAGAGGTATTGACTCAAATGTATATACACAAAGGCCCTGTTCATATCAACATTCCTTTAGAAGAGCCATTGTATGATTTCAATGAGGTATCAGATTTAATTCCCCAACAGCAACAGCAGTTGACTACTCCTCTCATCAAACAGCACAAGGATTTTGCATCCAAATGGTTTGCGACAAAACGCATTCTTATTGTTATCGGAACACTGCCAGCCAATCGTATAAACGAAAAAATTATTTCCATGCTTGCCAATGACCCAAGAGTTGTTGTTTTGCATGAAATCAATTCCAATATCAGTCATGACAACTTCATCGCACATATTGATCGGGTGATCATCCCCATCGAGAAAAAGAAAAACAGCCAATACATTTTTCAATCATTATGCCCTGATATGTTGGTGACAATGGGAGGGATGGTTGTTTCGAAAAAAATCAAATCAGTATTGCGATCCTACACTAGTGTTTCGCACTATCATATCGGCACAGATCGAGCACTTGATACCTATTATTTGGGTGTGCAACACATCGAAATCGAACCAAACTCTTTTTTGAAGGGGTTGACATCTTTATCTGATACTGAATCGAGCTATCAACAACAGTGGCTTCAACTGTCTAAGCAAAGAGAGATTGCCCATCAAAAGTTTTGTAGTAAGTTGCCCTACAGCGATTTGTTTGTGTTTGATAAAATCATGCGTTCGATTCCTAATAATTATAACATTCAGTGGGCAAACAGTTCGCCCATTCGATACGCACAACTGTTTGCCAAAGCAGGAGCATCCTCCTATTGCAACAGAGGTACAAGTGGAATTGAAGGCAGCATCTCAACAGCAGTAGGAGCATCAGTGGCAAGTGAAACACCAACTATGATGATCACAGGTGATTTGAGTTTTTTTTACGACTCAAACGCTTTGTGGAACCAATACATCCCACCCAATTTTCGATTGATATTGGTGAACAATGGGGGAGGTGGTATTTTTAGAATATTACCCAACGCCAAGGTAACACCTGGTTTTGAAACATACTTTGAAACAAAGCATCGCAGAACAGCCAAATGGATGGCAAAGCAATATGGCTTGTCCTATAAAAGAGTTCGAAGTGGCCTTGGTTTAAGGCTAGCATTGGGTCGATTTTTTTCAGCTTCGAGTCGTGGGAAAATATTAGAAATATGTACGCCTTCCAACAACAATGATTTAGTTTTACATGCCTATTTTGATTTTTTGAGCAATCAATCAGATTAAGTCTTAATTTTGTAAAAAAATATATATGAAAGCAGTTTGGAAATCCATAAAAACCTACTCTGATATTTTATTTGAACATTACAACGGGGTTGCAAAAATCACCATCAATCGGCCTAAGGTTTACAATGCATTTCGCCCTGAAACCAATACACAGATGCTTGATGCCATCGAGATTTGTCGTGAGCGTGACGATATCGATATCGTTCTCTTCACAGGTACTGGCGACAAAGCCTTTTGCAGTGGTGGGGATCAAAATGTAAAAGGTATTGGAGGTTATATTGGAGATGATGGCGTTCCTCGCTTAAACGTTCTAGACTTGCATAAAAGGATTCGTGAACTACCAAAACCTGTCATTGCCATGGTCAATGGTTATGCAATTGGTGGAGGTCATGTTCTTCATGTTGTTTGTGACTTGACCATTGCGAGTGAAAACGCTATTTTTGGTCAGACTGGCCCCAAAGTTGGCAGTTTTGATGGAGGCTTTGGATCTTCTTATTTGGCACGTCATGTGGGTCAAAAAAAAGCACGTGAGATTTGGTTCTTGTGCAAGCAATACAGCGCCCAAGAAGCTTTGGAAATGGGGTTGGTGAATAGAGTTGTGCCACTGAAAGACCTAGAGTCTGCAACCTTGGAATGGTGTGACCTTATGCAGCAGCGCAGTCCTTTGGCACTTCGTATGATCAAGCGTAGTTTAAATGCAGAGCTGGATGGCCAACATGGCTTAATGCAACTCGCTGGAGATGCCACACTGCTGTACTACCTCACTGAGGAGGCGCAAGAAGGAAAAAATGCCTTTTTGGAAAAGCGTCGTCCTAACTTTGATAAATACCAAAAATTTCCATAATGAACAGTCAAGTCTGTGAATAACGTCTCTTTTTTTACTTGGATTAAGGCTGCTCGCTTGCGCACAATTCCTCTTTCCATTTCTGGAATACTTGTTGGTTCGTCAATTGCATTTCAAAAAAATGAGTTTGATCTCATTGTCTTTGTTCTCGCGATTTTCACAACAGTGAGTTATCAACTTTTGTCCAATTTTGCCAATGATTATGGTGATGGTGTGAAAGGTACTGACAATGCGTCAAGGCTTGGGCCAAAACGAATTCTTCAATCTGGTTTGATCACCAGGGATCAGCTACGCCAAACAATCTTTTCCATCACTGCTATTGCAGTTTTGCTCACGATTTTACTTGTTTATAGCGCCTTTGGATTTAGTCAAACATCACTCACCTTTTTAGGCTTAGGGTTTTTCGCAATCGTTGCTGCTATTCGATATACGATTGGTTCCAGCGCATATGGATATAAAGGTCTTGGGGATCTGTTTGTTTTTTTGTTCTTTGGCTGTTTGAGTGTTTTTGGGAGTCATTTTTTATACACGAATGAATTTGATCTATCATTGACTTATCCTGCTTTTTCAATCGGACTGCTTTCAGTAGGTGTTCTCAACATCAATAATATGCGCGATCGAGATAATGACAAACAGTTTGGTAAAGTAACTATCGCTGTTCGTTTGGGTGCTAGATATGTTATGTTTTATCATCTGTTTTTAATCACAATGCCAGTCATTATGACTGCTGTCTATGGCTTTATTTATGATGCTGTTTCGATTGTTGTGTTGTCAATCATGATGTTGATTCCTGTGACGCTACACCTCAAGATTGTATTTCAAAACAAATCAGAGAACTTACTTGACTTAGAACTCAAAAAAATTGCCCTGCTCACATTTTCCTATGCCATTTTGTTCAGTGTGATTTCAATGGTTTTATCAGTATGAAATTCACTTGGTCAAAGCATCGCCTTCAGTTTAAAACTCCAAGTGGAACATCGAGAGGGGTGCTGAACCACAAAGACAGTTGGTTGATTCAAATGAAGCGAGATGGAAAAACAGGTATTGGTGAATGCAGCATCATTGAGGGCTTAAGCCCAGAGTCGCCTGAAATTGTTGAAGAAATTTTTGAAGAAATCCCTCGATATATATGCAAAGGAAAGGATTTTTTGTTGAAACGCTACAACAGTTGGCCAGCCATGCAATTTGCCCTTGAGATGGCTTTTTCAGGGTTGGAGTCATCACACCCACTACTGCATTTTGACACAGCTTTTGTTCATGACCAACAAATGATTCCAATCAATGGTTTGATATGGATGAGTGACGTTGAAAGCATGATGACCCAACTCAACCAAAAACTGAACCTTGGGTTTTCGTGTATTAAAATTAAAGTTGGAGCACTTGATTTTGCGTCTGAATGTAAACTGTTGGCCGCTATACGAAAACGTTACCACGACACTGACGTCGAGCTTCGCGTTGACGCAAATGGTGCTTTTCAAACCAATGAGGTAATGCAGAAGTTGGAACAGCTTTCGAAATATAATATCCACTCCATTGAACAGCCAATTGCGCCAGGTCAATGGGATGAAATGGCTGCCATTTGCAACAAATCGCCAATCCCCATTGCACTGGATGAAGAACTAATTGGAGTGCATTTTGAAAACAGTAAAGCTGATCTGTTGCAACACATAAAGCCTCAATATATCATTCTCAAACCCAGTCATGTAGGGGGGTGGAAAGGAGCAGACCAATGGGTTTCAATAGCCGAAAAACAATCGATTGGGTGGTGGGCAACAAGTGCTTTGGAAAGCAATATTGGTTTGAACGCAATTGCACAATGGTTAAGCACCAAAGAAGTTTCAATGCCTCAGGGACTTGGAACAGGTGGTCTTTTTACCAACAATATAGATACACCTTTGTATATTAGAGGGCAACATTTGGGGTTTGATCGCGTTAAACTTCAACACTTTAATTTGAAATAATGTTTTTGGAAAATGCATTTGTCGGAAAAACAGAACCACTACGTTACATTGGAGGTACATTTATTGTCATCATTACCTATTTTATTGCATCTGTTCCGTTTGGAGTTGCGATCGTGATGGAGATTGGTGCTGGAGATGTTGCTGGGATGTCAGAGACTGAAATGCTTTCGGTCCTCGATCCAAACATCACTCTTTTTTACATTCTTTTGCCATTTGCAGCTGCTTTTTTTATGCTGCTCTTGATTGTTCGATATATGCATAACCTACCGATAAAATTTTTAGTCACAAGTCGCACTTCCTTTGATTGGAAGCGTGTGTTTTTTTCATTTGGACTTATTGCAGCACTGGCAATGATATCAGTTCTAGTAGATCAATACATCTCGCCAGAAGATTATGTTTGGAACTATGACCCCAATAAATTTTGGAGGCTTGTTCTCATTGCAGTGATCATGATACCCCTGCAAACAACTGCCGAGGAGTTGCTCATGAGAGGTTATTTATATCAGGGATTAGGGGCAGCCTTCAAAAATCGTTTGGCTCCATTGTTGATCACATCCATATCATTTGGACTTCTTCACGCTTTCAACCCCGAAGTTGAAAAATTGGGTAATGGACTCATTTTAGCATATATTATAACTGGCCTGTTTCTGGGCATGATTACACTCCTCGACGAAGGGTTAGAGCTTTCTATTGGCTTCCACGCTGCCAATAACTTGATCATTGCTTTACTCGTCACTGCTGACTGGACAGCTTTCCAAACAAACTCTATTTACAAAGATGTTTCAGAGCCTGTTTTAGTTGAATTTATATTGATGCCCTTGATTCTTTATGGCTTGGTGCTGTTTATTTTTTCTAAGAAATATAAATGGCATTCTTGGACATCCAAACTCACTGGTCCTGTTACAAAAGAATGATCATGCATGCTGATTTTCGTCTCGATGGGATTTCTTATGATCGTGACAGTCTGTTGTCTTTTTCTCATACGCTTTGCAATGCAAATAATGAACATCAAATCGAGCTTGGTAAATTTCTCTTAGAATGGTTGTCCGACAGCCCCGATATCAAACTCCAAACCAGTGGATCGACAGGTAAGCCAACTGAAATCATCGCACAAAAATCGATGTTGACTGCCTCTGCCATGACAACCATAAACACCTTAGGACTCCTGCCAACCCAAAAGGCCCTTTTATGCCTACCAGTGCGCTATATCGCAGCGAAAATGATGCTGATTCGAGCGCTTCTGGCTGGCTTATGGATTGATGTTGTAAAACCATCTTTAACCTCTAGTGCTTCTACAAACACCTATGATTTTACTGCAATGACCCCTCATCAGTTGGGGAATTCAATTGCAGATTTAAATCGTTTTAAAAAGGTGATTGTAGGAGGTGCTTCTGTAGGTGATAATTTGCGAAAGGCAGTGAAAGGGCACGCCAGTACAATTTATGCAACCTTCGGAATGACAGAGACTTACAGTCATGTTGCTCTTCAAAACCTAAGCCGAGGAGAGGAGCATTATACTGCTGTTGCGCAGGTAAAGTTTTCAAAACAAGGCGATAACTTGGTGATTCATGCCCCTCACATTGGTATTGAAAAACTCATCACGACAGACTGTGTGGATTTGATATCATCTACCAAATTTGTTTGGAAGGGGAGAAGCGATTTTGTTATTAATTCTGGGGGGATTAAACTGCATCCTGAACAGATTGAAAAACAGTTATCGTCAGTCATTTCAACTCCTTTTTTTGTATTTGGAATACCAGATCAACAATTGGGTCAATCCTTGTCTATTGTTTTCGAAAACCATATCCCTGATGAGGCTCAATCAATGATTTTGAACCTCGATACACTTTGCAAATTTGAGATTCCAAAAAATTATTTTGTACTTTCGAAGTTTGTACGTTCAAATGGAAAAATCCATCGCAAATTAACTCTTAAATCAATCGATTTTAATGAAGTTCAATAAAAATGTAATTTTTGCTATTGCCTCACTGATTCTAACAATCATCGGTATCGTTATTATCTTATTGGGTGCAATAAAGTATCCTGAATATATTTATTGGTCAAGTTTAACAGGGATAGGTTTTATTGCTGTTGGGTGGGCGTTTAATGCGCTCAAAGGAAGGGTTTAACCCCCAATCATATCTTTAGGGTAAACCCATTTATCAAACTCCTCATCTGACAGATAACCTGTAGCAATCGCAGCATCGCGAAGTGATGTGCCTTCGTCATGTGCTTTTTGTGCAATCTCTGCTGCTTTGTAGTACCCAATTTTTGTGTTCAATGCTGTAACCAGCATCAATGAGTTGTCAACAAGCTTGTTGATCACATCAATATTTGGTTCAATCCCTTGCGCACAATGTTGATCGAAGCTCATCACTGCATCTGCAAGTAAACGAGCAGACTGTAGAAGATTGTTTGCAATGAGAGGTTTGAACACATTGAGTTCAAAATGACCTTGCGCACCTCCAAAGGCAACAGCAACATCATTGCCAATGACCTGTGCACAAACCATAGTCAAGGCTTCGCATTGCGTAGGGTTGACCTTCCCTGGCATTATTGAACTACCAGGTTCATTGGCAGGAATCGACAACTCGCTAATGCCTGAGCGTGGCCCGCTTGACATCACTCGAATATCATGTGCAATTTTGTTTAATGACACTGCAACTTGACGCAAAGCACCATGTGTTTCTACAAAAGCATCATGACTTGCCAATGCTTCAAATTTATTTGGTGCTGTGACAAATGGATGTTCTGTAAATTTAGCAATATATGATGCTACTAGTTCGGCATAACCCTTAGGCGCATTAATTCCAGTACCGACTGCTGTTCCACCCAATGCTAGTTCTGCTAGGTGTTGCAAGCTGTTTTCAATCGCTTTGATGCCATACCCAATTTGGGCAACATAGCCAGAAAACTCTTGCCCAAGACTTAGGGGTGTAGCATCCATCATATGCGTACGACCGATCTTGATCACATTCTCAAACTCTTTCGATTTTTGGGAAAGTGTTTTTTTGAGCTGATGTAATGCTGGTAGTGTATTTTCAACAATCAGTTTATAGGCTGCAATATGCATCCCTGTTGGAAAGGTATCGTTGGAGGATTGTGACTTGTTTACATCGTCATTTGGATGCAGTGTTTTTTCGCCTTCACCCAAAGAATGACCTGCCAACACATGACCACGATTCGCGATTACTTCATTCACATTCATATTCGACTGCGTGCCTGAGCCTGTTTGCCATATCACAAGTGGAAATTGGTCGTCATGCTTGCCTTCGAGGATTTCGTCGCACACGCGAGCAATGAGGTCTCGCTTGCTATCTTCCAGCACACCAAGTTCAGCATTGGTAAATGCAGCAGCCTTTTTGAGGTATGCAAATCCATAAATCAATTCGATGGGCATTGACCCTGGATTTCCGATTTTAAAATTGTTTCTTGAACGCTCAGTTTGTGCCCCCCAATACTTGTCGGCAGGGACTTTTACAACTCCTAAAGTGTCTTTTTCGGCTCGGAATGACATGGAAATAAAACTTTGTACAAAGGTAACAAAAATCAAATGCTGTTTTTATCAACCTTTCTTGTGTGCATCAAACTTTCTAAATAAATTTGCAACTAACAAACAGCATGCTATGTTTACTTTTGAACAGTATCTTGGATTTATTCTTTTTCTAACAATCCTCACAATTGGATTTTGGCTGATGATTTTCCTCATTGGTTTTGTGATTCCCTACTGGTTGAGTGGAAACCTTATCGAATGGTTTAAAGAAAGAAAAAAGGCAAAGCTATCAGAGTAGCCTAGAACTCAAAGTCCCCAAAACTTTCTTGCCCATACGACCCTCTACCTCTTCGCTGTCTATTTTTATCTTGCCTAAATCGGTATGTAAACGTAATAGTATAGGTGGGCTCACGCCTTTGATATAGCCCCTCAGTTACTGCCACAGGAGTTGTAGTTTGATAGTCGTATTTTGCTGTGTTAAACAAATCGCTAAACCTTAAGTTGATCGTTCCATTATCATTTAAGATTTCTTTACTCAATGCCAAATCTGTATATAAAAACCCTTTACTCTTCCCAAATGCTGACTCGTTTGGACCTCTGTAACGCACAGATAATTGTGACTGAATCGCAAATGGCAAACGATAGGAGTTACTTAAATTTCCAGACCAACTGGTGTTATCATAATCATATGAGATACCCAAATAACTACCTTCTTCAATAACCCTATAGAAGTTGACACTTGCATAGGTTCGCATGCCTTTGATCAGTCGTAAAGAAGTATTAAACTCAACGCCAAACTGTTCGTTTGTACCCAAATTGATTGGAAGTCGACGAATGACAGGTGTTTCGATTCTGTTGACAAACACAGTTTCGTCTGTTACTATAGCAACTCGACTGACAGCATCTGTTGTTCTGCGATAATAGACAGAGCTATTCAGCGTAACTTTTTTAAATTGTTTAATGTAGCCAATGTCAACCCCATTTGAATAACTAGGATCGAGTTCAGGATTTCCTTGAAAATAACTGGTTTTACTCGATCTAGACTGAAAAGGATTTAGATTCCAAGCATTTGGACGAGATATTCTTCGATTGTACCCGAGCGTAACACTTGCTGTTGGATTGATTTCCCAACCAAAATTGAGCGTTGGAAAAAAATCATTATAGGTTTTATTGTTGATGGGTGTATCAGAGTCCAGTTGCTCAACTAATATGCCAGTGTTTTCGAATCTCAACCCTAAGAGAAATGAAAAGGCGTTGAGCTTTTTACCGTATTGGGTGTACAGTGCATGTACCTCTTGCTCAAAGTCAAGGGTATTTGAGAGGTTGGTATCGATGGTTTCTGTGTTGTTTTCATCAAAAATTTTCACCTTAAAATCGATAACTCTTTTGTTATCAGTACCTCTATATCCGGCCTCAAATTGTGTGTCTTTATTTATGGGACGAACATAATCAACTTGCACCAAACTTCTCTCTTGATTTTCTAAAGTTGTATTGATTTCACTGTCATCTGATCGCACACCATTTTCAAAAAATGATTCGATATCAGAAATTTCTGTTTCATCGTTTTTTTCAGTTTGAAAGGTTGCTGTTAGCCGATGTCCTTTTTCGTTGAATTTATGCTCAAAATCAATGTTGAGTTGGTTGCTGTCTTCTTGATCATTTTCATTTTCAAAACGATTGGTTAGTAACACCTCATCAGTTTTATACTGTGATTGTTCGTTGATTGTTTGATCATCTCCATCACGATCGTTTGTAAAATAACTCAGTGTTACAGAAGACTTTTTAGTCATTTGAAAATCCATTCCAAAATTAAGATTATACCCTTTTCTTCTTCGATTAAAAAAGCGTTCCTCAATGTAACGCTCAACGGACTCAATAGGATTAGTGTATATATTATCTTGCACAGCACGACCTTTGCTGGTGCGATCGCTGTACCCCGAATTGGTAAAAAAGTTAAACTTCCCTTTGCGATAGTTCAGATTTACAGAACCATTATAAGTCTCATTTTTACCTGCAGAGAGGTTAAAAGCCCCATTCAGGCCCTTGAGAAACCTTTTGGTAAGGATGATGTTTATAATTCCTGTTGTTCCTTCTGCTTGATAACGAGCAGATGGCGAGGTGATTACCTCTACTTTTTCGATTGATTCTGCTGGAAGTCTTGTCAGTGCTTCCACACCTCCAAGGCCAACAAGACCAGATGGTTTTCCATCGACCAGTATGCGCACATTGTTGTTTCCTCGAAGCTCTATGTTTCCATCGATATCAACAGAAACAGAAGGTACATTTTCTAAAACGTCTGAAACTGTTCCCCCTCGAATTAGGTTGTTTTTGCCAACATTGTAAACTCGCTTATCCAAACGAATTTCAACCTCTGTACTTTGACCAACTAGGTCAACTCCCTCAAGAGATTCGACAGATGAAACCAACGCAATGGACCCTATGTCGATGCTGTTATTATAAGTTTTTAAATCAGTCGTAAGATTGTCAAAACCAATGTATTCGAACTTTAGGGCGTAGCTGTTTGTTGCTAATTTCAGTTTAAAAACGCCATTGTCATCAGTAATTCCCCCATTTACTAAAACTCCTTCTGCATCAAAAGCTGCAACTGTAGCGTAGGGGAGAGACGTTTTGCTTTCAGCATCTACAACTGTACCGCTGATCACGATTTGGCGAGATTGACCATAGCTTAAGAATGAAAAGCAATAAAAGATATAAGTAAAAATAATCAAACGATGTATCATGTTATATATCTATTTTTAAATTTAATAGTTCTTTTTGTAATTGTTTGTGATTTGAAAAGTGTATCCCATCATATCCTAAAGAAATAGCAGCTTCGACATTATCAGCACGATCATCGATGAAAACGCAATCGGCTGCATTCAATTGATACCTTTTCAATAATAATTTATAGATAGCTGGGTCTGGTTTTTTTAGTTTTTCATCACCTGAAACGACAATGCCCTCAAACCAATATAGAAATGGAAACTTTTGAAGCGCAACGGGAAAAGTTTCGCCACTCCAGTTCGTCAGTGCATATATCGAATAATCGGGCGATTGATGTAGCTTTTTCAAAATCTCCACAGTGCCAGTGAGTTCATAACCAAGCATTTGCTCCCATTCACCATAATACATTCGGATCAGGCGTTCATGTGCTGGAAACAGTGCAACTCTCTCTTCTGTTGCTTTGCTTAAGGGGTATCCGGCATCTTGATTCTCATTCCATTCCGAGGTACATATCTCCTCGAAAAACCAATTCATTTTTTCGCGATCTCCACGAAACTCTTTCAGGAAAACATATTCAGGATTCCAATCAATTAAAACGCCCCCGAGGTCAAATACAATTGTTTTCATAAGTCATTTGATTTAGGTTGTTGATTCATCATTAAATAAGATTTGAGAAAAGGGTCTAGACCTCCATCCAATACTGAACTTACATCGCTAGTTTCGTAGGAACTTCTCACATCTTTTATCATTTTGTAGGGTTGCATCACATAGTTTCGTATTTGCGATCCCCATTCGATTTTCATTTTACTTGCTTCAATTGCATCTCTTGTTTTTCTTTTGTTTTGAAGCTCAATTTCATAGAGTTGTGATCGTAGCATTTGCAAGGCTCTCTCTCTGTTTTCGTGTTGTGATCTTGTTTCAGAACAACTGATTTGTATACCTGTGGGCTTGTGGGTGAGTTGCACCTTTGTTTCTACCTTATTGACGTGCTGCCCACCAGCACCACTCGAACGAGCAGTTGTGATTTGTATATCTGCAGGATTGATGTCAATTTCGATCGAGTCATCAACCAAAGGGTAAACATATACTGATGCAAAGCTTGTATGTCTTTTTGCATTGCTGTCAAATGGAGAAATCCTAACGAGCCTATGCACACCATTTTCTCCTTTGAGCCAACCAAATGCATAATCACCATTGCACTCGAGAGTAACAGTTTTAATTCCAGCAATATCTCCTTCTTGCAAATTGAGTTCTCTGACTTTAAAACCATGTTTCTCTGCCCACATCATATACATTCGCATCAGCATTGATGCCCAGTCGCAACTCTCTGTGCCACCTGCACCAGCGGTGATTTGCAATACTGCAGAAAATGAATCCCCTTCCTCGGAAAGCATGTTTTTAAATTCCAAATCTTCGATAAAACGCTTTGTTTCAGCATATAAAGTGTTGAGTTCATCTGTCACGTCATCTCCACTTTTGGAGAATTCAAGTAACACAGATAAATCATCAATTTTTGATGAAAGGCTAGCAATATCCTCAAGCCATTTTTTTTTGGGTTGAAGCGCACGTATATAAGTCTCTGCTGCAGTAGTATCATCCCAAAAGTCGGGAGCAAGCGTTTTTTCCTCTTTGTTCTGAACCTCTATTGTTAGCGAATCCAAGTCAAAGAGACCTCCTTAACGCATCCAGGCGATATTTAAGCTCTGAAAATAACTCTGCTGTTAGCATCAAATTTTTTTTCAAATATAAACAATCTAAAATCCAAAATGATGAAAACAACACACATTTTGTTTTACCCTCTTTAAACAAGAGTTTAAGCCACCTCTGATTTTTCTTAAAACCATTATAATTCTGTAAATTTGCTAACAAATTAAAAAGCCCATAATTCATTACTTATGACAAAAAAGGTAATAGAGGCTCACAACAGTGTATTGGACTTGGTTGGCAACACGCCACTTATAAAACTCAATAAGACTGTTGATGGCTTTTTGGGAAGCTACTATGCAAAAGCTGAATTTGTCAACCCAGGTCACTCGAACAAAGATCGAATTGCACTACACATAATTGAAGAAGCAGAACGAAAAAACATCCTTAAGCCTGGCGATACCATCATTGAAACAACTTCAGGAAATACTGGTTTTAGCATTGCGATGGCAAGTATCATCAAAGGTTATAAATGTATTTTAGCTGTTTCCTCCAAATCATCCCCAGATAAGATTGATATGCTTAGAGCCATGGGTGCCACTGTATATGTGTGCCCGGGTCATATGAAGGCCGACGACCCTCGCTCATATTATCAAGTCGCAAAACGACTGCACAACGAAATCAAGGGGTCTGTGTACATCAATCAGTACTTTAACGAATTGAATACTGATGCACATTTCCAAACCACTGGTCCTGAAATATGGGAACAAACTGCAGGTCTGATCACCCATCTGGTGGCAGCAAGTGGAACAGGAGGTACAATTTCTGGCATTGGAAGGTATTTGAAATCAAAAAACCCAAACATCAAAATCATCGGAGTTGATGCCTATGGATCAGTATTGAAAAAGTTTCATGAAACATCTGAGTTTGATGAAAATGAAATATACCCTTACAGAATAGAAGGTTTAGGTAAAAACCTGATTCCTTCCACCACCCATTTTGAATACATCGATCACTTTGAAAAAGTAACAGATGAAGAGAGTGCGCATGCTGCTAGGGAAATTACCAAGAAAGAAGGAATTTTTGTTGGATATACTTCTGGCGCAGCGCTGCAAGCAACGCGACAACTTAATCAACAACAGTTGTTTTTTGATAAAAACAGTGTTGTGGTCATTATTTTTTGTGATCATGGATCGAGGTATATGAGCAAAATTTACAGTGATCAATGGATGAAAGAACAAGGGTTTTTTGATGCAAACCATTTGCAAGATGAAACTGCAATTGAATATGTCAAATAAGAACACTAAATTTAATAGCTTAACAACAAAACAATGAACAACGATATTTTTGATCGGATGCGGACAAACAAAGGTCCACTGGGTAAGTGGTCTGAGGTTGCAGAGGGCTATTTTGCTTTCCCAAAACTTGAAGGTCCGATTGGCAATCGCATGTTATTTCAGGGTAAAGAGGTGATTACGTGGAGTGTAAACGATTACCTAGGTCTTGCGAATCATCCCGACGTACGAAAAGTCGATGCTGAGGCAGCTGAAGAATATGGCTCTGCGTATCCTATGGGTGCTCGCTTGATGTCTGGTCACACAAGCGCACACGAACAGTTGCAAAACGAATTGGCTGCTTTTGTCAACAAAGAAGCTGCATATCTTTTAAACTTTGGGTATCAAGGAATCCTCTCAACGATTGATTCACTTGTCTCAAAAAATGACGTTATCGTCTATGATGTCGATGCGCATGCTTGTATCGTCGATGGTGTTCGGCTTCATTTGGGAAAGCGTTTTACGTTCAAGCACAATGACATTGAAAGTCTTGAGAAAAACTTGGTTCGTGCAACCAGAGTTGTTCAGGAAACAGGTGGAGGTATACTTGTGATATCTGAGGGTGTCTTTGGTATGCGAGGTGAGCAAGGTCGATTGCGAGAAATCGTTGCTTTAAAAGAAAAATATAACTTCCGACTGCTCGTTGATGATGCCCATGGTTTTGGGACACTAGGGCACACAGGTGCTGGGGCAGGCGAGGAGCAAGGTGTTCAAGATGATATCGATGTATATTTTGCCACCTTTGCCAAGTCGATGGCAAGTACAGGTGCATTCATTGCAGCAGATAAAGACATCATTGATTATCTTAAATACAATATGCGATCGCAGATGTTTGCAAAATCACTTCAAATGGTACTTGTTAAAGGTGCCTTAAAGCGTTTGGAGATGCTGCGTTCGATGCCAGAACTCAAAGCAAACCTCTGGAAAAATGTACATGCGTTGCAAACTGGTCTGAGAGAAAAAGGCTTTGATTTAGGATCAACACAAAGCTGTGTGACTCCTGTTTACCTAAAAGGTAGTGTTCCGGAAGCAATGGTTTTAGTCAAAGACCTTAGAGAAAACTTTGGTATTTTCTGTTCAATCGTTGTGTATCCAGTGATTCCCAAAGGATTGATTTTATTGCGATTGATTCCGACAGCTTCCCACACACTGGAGGATGTTGATGAAACACTCAATGCATTCTCAACAATTAGAGATCGATTGAACGACGGTTTGTACAAGCGTCTTTCCTCAAAGTTTACTGCTGAAGTAGGTGTATAGCACTATTCTTGATCAATAATCACGACAGTCTCTCCCTTGTCATTGATATACCCACGTGGCATGGCGACTGTGTTGAAGTGTATGACCACCTTTCCATCTTTGTCAAGGCCAATAACACCACCATCACCGCCTTGGTTTTTGAGTTTTTCCATCAAAGTATGATAGCCAGCTTCATCGAGAGTTGAAGAACCATATTTTACTTGTGCAGCAATATCATAGGTTGCTACATTTCGTATAAAATACTCTCCATGACCTGTTGCAGACAAGCCGCCAACACCATTTTCGGCATATGTCCCTGCACCGATTACAGGTACATCCCCAACACGTCCAAAGCGTTTGTTGTTCATGCCACCTGTTGAAGTGCCAGCTGCTATATTTCCATTTTTATCGATTGCAACGGCACCAACAGTCCCAAATTTTTTATTGTTTTCATGCAAGTCCTCAATATGTTCATTATATCGATCTTCATTGTAGAAATAACTCTGTGGAACTGTTTCCATACCATGTGTTACTGCAAACTCTTCAGCACCCTTCCCAATCAAAAACACGTGCGGAGAATGTTCCATCACAGCAATAGCGGCATCAATTGGGTTTTTGATATTCGTCAGTCCAGCGACTGCTCCAGCTTGAACATTTTCACCATTCATGATAGACGCATCCAACTCATGGGTTCCAGCAGAGTTGAAGACAGAGCCCTTACCAGCGTTGAAATGAGTAGAGTCTTCCAAGATGTTGATGGCAATTTGAACTGCCTCAACACTTGTGCCACCATTAGCCAGGTGTTCATTGCTTTTTTGAAGTGATTTTTCAATTGTTGCTCGAATTTCTTTCTCTTGTTGTTCAGTCATGTCATCAGTTGTAACATAGCCAGCACCCCCATGCACAATAACCGAAGCAGTGGGTTTGGGATTCGGATTATGACAAGCAATCGTAAAAACTAGGAGCAAAAGGAATAGCGTAGGTCTTTGCATAATTTTGGTTTTAGATGAACTAAATTAAAATTTATCTTAAGAAGTCAAAGGTTGAGGAGCATATTTTTTTAAAACTTGTGATGGAACTCAAATACTCGAAATAGTGATCCAATCTTTCCTTTCGTTATAATTCATTTTAATTTCCTAATTTTGTGCAAATAATATTGGATGAGTAATCGATTGTTCCTCGATACTAAAGAAATTCAAATCATCCTTAATCGCTTAGCTTGTCAGCTTCGCGAAAAACACCAAGATTTTTCAAATTCCATTCTCATAGGCATACAGCCAAGGGGTGCTGTTTTGGTCAAACGACTCCTATCCATTCTTAAACAAGAAGATCATCTGGAGGCAATTGAACATGGGTTTCTCGACATTACTTTTTTTAGAGATGACTTTAGACGATCTAAAAAAGTGCTATCTGCCAAAAAAAACCTGATGGATGTCTCGCTTGAAAACAAAAAAGTGGTGCTGATTGATGATGTGTTATACACTGGTCGAAGTGTTCGTGCTGCTTTGACAGCGATCGATTCTTATGGTCGCCCATCTGAGATCGAATTACTCACACTCATCGACAGGCGATTTTCAAGACATTTACCCATACAGCCCGACTATTTGGGTCGGCAGGTTGATGCTTTTGCAGATGAGAAAGTCCTTGTGCATTGGCAAGAGGAGCAAGGAGAAGATGCTGTATATATCATAAATAAGACAAATGAGTAAGTTAAGTGTCTCTCACTTATTGGGAATAAAATATCTTACGGATGATGATATTGAACTCATTTTTGAAATCTCTTCGCACTTCAAGGAGGTGATCAATCGGCCGATTAAAAAAGTACCTTCTCTTAGGGATGTAACGATTGCCAATTTATTTTTTGAAAATAGCACAAGAACAAAACTATCTTTTGAACTCGCGCAGAAGCGACTTTCAGCAGATGTAATTAATTTTTCTGCCTCAAATTCCTCTGTTAAAAAAGGAGAATCTTTGATTGATACTGTCAACAATATCCTTTCTATGAAAGTGGATATGGTTGTTATGCGTCATCCAAACCCAGGTGCTGCGATGTTCTTGTCCAAACATGTTAACGCCAGCATTATCAATGCTGGAGATGGTGCTCATGAACATCCAACTCAAGCACTTTTAGATTGTTTTTCGATTCGTGAAAAATTGGGAGAAATCAGAGGGAAAAAAGTGGTAATTATAGGCGATATACTTCATTCTAGGGTTGCTTTATCAAACATTTTTGCACTCAAAAAATTGGGTGCTGAAGTTATGGTTTGTGGGCCACTCACTTTGATTCCGAAGCATATTGATTCATTGGGCATCAGTGTTGAAACCAACTTGAAAAAAGCCCTTCAATGGGCAGATGTTGCTAATGTACTACGTGTCCAATTCGAGCGAATGAAAGCGAGTTTCTTTCCGTCCAATCGTGAGTATGCCATGCAATATGGCATAACAAAGGAAGTGTTAGGAAAGGTAGATAAAGAGCTTTTGATCATGCATCCAGGTCCCATCAATCGAGGGGTTGAAATTTCCTCAGACGTAGCTGATTCTGAAAACGCAATTATTCTTGATCAAGTTCAAAACGGGGTTGCTGTTCGAATGGCAATTTTGTATCTATTGGCGAGTAAAATTGAGCAATGATTATTGATATTCAAGACAAAATAGTAACGATTACCTATGAGCAGTCAGATACAATTGGACGCTCTTTTCGTGATGAAATCAAACGAAATTACAAGAATTTTTCTTCTAAGAATATAATCTTGGATTTAAGTCCAATGAAGAATATATTGTCAAAGCACATCAAGGATTTTGTTGATTTGGCGATTTATCACAAAGAATTCAACAATATGTCTTTTGTTGTTGTTACTGGTATTCTCGGGCTAAAGCTCCTGCCTAATGGAATAAATGTTGTTCCAACAATAAATGAAGCCTTTGATACAATTGAAATTGAAGACATTGAACGTGATTTAGGATACTGATGAAACTCACAATACTCGGTTGTCATTCTGCCACTCCTCATGCCAATAAAGCACCTACAGCACAACTGCTAGCAACAAAAAAGCACCTGTTTTTGATTGATTGTGGAGAGGGAACTCAAGTGCTCTTACGAAAAGAAAAAGTCAAGTTTGCTCACATAAAACATATATTTATTTCGCATCTTCACGGGGATCATTTTTATGGACTTCCAGGTTTAATTTCAACTTTTCGTCTTTTGGGTCGCGATGTACCCCTGCATATTTATGGACCAAAAGGCATCAAAGAAGCAATTACTTTACTGCTTACACTGGCAAACTCATGGACAAATTACCCCCTTCACTTTCACGAGTTAACACAGAAATCATCTGTTTGTTTATTAGCAGAAGATGAAATAGAGGTGCATACCATTCCACTTAAGCATCGTGTATATACCAATGGTTTTTTATTTCGAGAAACCCCAAAAGATCGAAAAATCAACGCTGAGGCTGTCAAACAACATCAAATTGATAAGAGTCAAATGAGAAACCTGAAAGAAGGAAAAGATGTAATTGATGCGCAGGGTAATACCATTGCAAACCAAGAGCTTACGCACGATCCACGATCCCCAAAATCATACGCTTTTTGTAGTGATACTGCCTATCATCCAGAGATGATTGATCAAATCCAACAAGTTGATGTATTATACCATGAGGCAACTTTTTTGAACGATCATCAAGAGTTGGCGCAGAAAACTTTTCATTCAACAGCGCAGCAAGCTGCTCAAATTGCAAAAGATGCTCATGTCAAACAACTGATTCTAGGACACTACTCATCTAGATACAAAGATTTGACGCAATTCCAATCTGAAGCAGCTGAGATTTTCCCTCATGTCGATCTTTCATATGATGGATATTCTTTAGAGTTTTAATGATTTTGTACTTTCACAGTTAAATTTGCACTGATGGACCTATCCGATTTTAGAAAACAGTACACCAAAGGGCAGTTGCTTGAGTCTGAAGTCCCAACGAATCCGATCATCCTTTTCAGGGATTGGTTTGATGAGGTTCAAAGTAAAGGGAAAGAACAAGAGACTAATGCAATGACCCTCAGTACTCAGCAGCAAAGCGGTGGTGTAGCATCGCGTGTTGTGCTATTGAAGGTAGTGTCAGATGAGGGTTTTGTTTTTTATACCAACTACAACAGCTCTAAGGGGCAATCAATCGAACATCACAATCAGGTGTGTCTCTCTTTTTTTTGGCAGAGCATGGAGCGTCAGGTCATCATTCAGGGAACAGCGACAAAATTACCACCAGAGTTATCTGACCAATACTTTCAATCTCGTCCAAGGGGTAGCCAATTGGGAGCTCATGTATCGAATCAGAGTGAGGTGATTGAAAGCCGATTTACTTTAGAAAGGAGGTTGAAATCCTTGAAGTATCAGTATAAAAACCAACCCATTCCTAGGCCAACAAACTGGGGAGGATATGTCGTATCTCCTCATTCGATTGAATTTTGGCAAGGACGCACAAACCGACTTCATGATCGCTTGTTGTATAAACAAAAATCATCTGCTTGGGTCATAAAACGCCTGTCACCATGAAAACATGGGTCATGGTTCGACATGCAAAATCCTCATGGGCCCTAGATTTGCCAGATCGTGAACGTCCAATATCTGATCGTGGGGTTCGAGATGCGATATTGGTGAGTAGAGAACTAAATAATTATAATCTAAATATCGAACAGGTTTTTAGCAGTCCAGCCAAACGCGCTTTCGACACCTCTTTGTTGATGGTTGCAGAAATGGGACTTTCCACTAAAGAAATTCAAATCGAAGAAGAACTCTATGATTTTCATGGTGCGCAAGTACTTGATTTTGTTCGTAAATTGACTGATGAGCTCAACACTGTGATGTCATTTGGACACAACTATGCTTGTGCATTTATCGTACAAAAGTTTGGCAATTTTTCAAAATCCAATATCCCCACTGCGACTGCTGTTATTTTTCATTTTGACGTATCTTCGTGGTCAAATGTAGGACAGTGTGACTGCACTATTATTCGTCCAAAATCATTGCTTTAGATGTCAAAAAATCATTTTGTTAATAGAGAAATCAGTTGGTTGGACTTCAATGCACGTGTGTTGCAAGAAGCTCAGGATGAGAACGTTCCACTGATTGAGCGACTTCGATTTATTGGTATTTTTTCGAACAACTTGGATGAATTTTACAAAGTTCGCTATGCCACAGTGAAAAGGATTGCTAGGTTAGAAGAAACTAAAAATAAGGTGTTTGGCGATCTACCTGCTGAGGTGTTATTGAAAGAAATTACTAGCAAAACCATCGCGCTTCAAAAACAAAGTTTGGTGACGCTCAACTCCTTGCACGCTGCCCTTGAACAAGAAAACATCTTCATCCTCAAAGAGGATCAAATCAATGAAGAACAACAGCGTTTTATCAACACCTATTTTTCACAAGAGGTGGGACCATCACTGGTTACATTGATGCTGAACAACATCCAATCGATCTCTAGAATTAAAGACAGTAATGCCTTTTTAGCCATTCGCATGGCGCTAGATGCTAAAAAGCACCCATTTCTTGACCCTATACAATTTGCATTGATTGAAATCCCTTCATCGCTCAAGCGTTTTGTTGTTTTACCCTCTATAAATGGCAAAACCCAGCTGATGTTACTCGATGACCTTATTCGCACACAGTTGTCTACAATTTTTGATGTTTTTCAGCACAATAGTATCGAGGCACATATGGTTAAATTTAGTCGTGATTCCGAACTTGATTTTGATGATGATTTGTCGAAAAGTTATATTGAGAAAGTAGCCGAAAGTGTTAAAGATCGTTCACATGGAGAAGCAGTTCGTTTTGTCTATGACCAAGAAATAGCAGATGACACTCTCTCTCTTTTGACCGATCGTCTCGATATCGATAATCGTGACAGTGTCATACCAGGTGGGCGATATCAAAATCGAAGAGACTATATCAAGTTTCCTGATTTGGGTAGACCTGACTTAAAATATCAAACACAAGAACCACTGCTTATTGTAGATTTTGATTTGCACAAGAGTTTGTTTTCACAAATTGCACTCAAAGACCGATTGATGTTCACCCCTTATCATTCGTTTTCTTATCTCGTCAAATTTCTTCGTGAGGCAGCCATTGATCCAAATGTTAAGAGTATATCAATAACAATTTACCGCCTTTCAAAACAATCCAATGTTGCAAGTGCACTAATTCAAGCAGCTCGAAATGGCAAACGTGTAACTGTTCAAATTGAGTTACAAGCGCGTTTTGATGAAGAGGCCAATATCAGTTATGCAGAGGAAATGAAGAAGGAGGGCATAAAACTTATTTTTGGCGTTCCTGGGCTAAAGGTCCACTCCAAAATCTGTGTTGTTCATCGCATTGAAGGTGACAATCTCAAGCGCTATGGTTTTATCAGTACTGGGAATTTTAATGAGGATACTGCCAAAATTTATACAGATTATACACTGTTTACTTCTCACCAGCCAATTTTAAAGGAAGTGGATAAAGTCTTTCGATTTTTGGAAGCCAGTTATCGAATCAACAAATACAAGCATCTTGTGGTATCACCACACTCAACTTCTTCTTTTTTTACATCGATGATTGAACAAGAAATGGCTCATGTGAAACAGGGTAAAAAAGGACTCATTAAACTGAAAATGAACAGCTTGACAAACTATAATATCATTGAAAAGTTGTATGATGCAAGTCGGGCAGGGGTACAGATTCAACTCATTGTTAGGGGTGTTTGCTGTCTAATACCAGGTGTTAAGGGTATGAGTGAAAACATAGAAACCATCAGTATTGTCGATAAGTTTTTGGAGCACACACGCTTGATGGTTTTCGAAAACGATGGCGACCCTTTTGTATATATTTCCTCTGCTGATTGGATGACACGCAACCTAGACAATCGTGTTGAGGTGTCTTGTCCAATTTATGATGCTGATATCAAGCAAGACCTGTTGGACTCCTTCTCGATCACTTGGAATGATAATGTAAAAGCACGCTTGTTGAATAGTAGGGTACCAAATATGTATAAAAAATCAAGTGCCCAGCAATCACGAACGCAAATCGATTTGTATAACCATTACAAAAACAAGCTCTCTTGAAGGTTAAAAAGTACGCTGCGATAGATGTTGGGTCCAATGCCATTCGGTTGTTAATCATGAACATTATTCAACGTAAAAATGAAGAACCTTTATTTACAAAAAGCGCAATTGTTCGTGCGCCCATCCGCTTGGGTTCAGATTCGTTTGTGCTAGGTGAGATTTCAACTAAAAAGAAAAAACGAATGATAGATTCCATCAAGGCATTTAAGCTATTGATGAAAGTTCATAAGGTTGATCGTTATTTGGCCTATGCAACTTCGGCCTTACGAGAGGCCAACAATGGGATGAATATCACAGCTGAAATCCAAAAAATGACTGGGGTTAAGATTGAAATTATTGATGGGCATCGAGAGGCAGAAGTCATTGCCTCAACTGACTTGTATAAGGTTGTTAGACCAGATCAAAACTACTTGTTTATTGATGTTGGTGGTGGGAGTACTGAGTTAACAGTTTACAGTCATGGAAAGATTATTGTTTCAAAATCCTTTAAAATCGGGACAGTGAGATTGTTAAAGAAAATGATGGACAAAAAAGTTTGGAAATCTTATAAAAGTTGGATCATCAAAAATACTTCTGATTATGATGAGATGTCAGTTCTTGGCTCTGGGGGTACGATCAATTCCTTGTTCAAGCTGTCGGGCAATAGTTTTGGTGAGCCATTATCATTTGATTTTATCAAGGAGAAGCACAAGACCTTTCAATCGATGAGGCCCAAACAGATGATGGTTGACTTTAGGTTTAACGCTGATCGTGCAGACGTAATCGAACAAGCAACAAAGATATACCTCGAGGGGATGAAGTATTCCAACTCTTCTGTGATTCACGTGCCCAAAGTCGGACTTGCCGATGGGATGGTAAAGTTGTTGTATAAAGAGAAAGGATAGTTTTTTTGTTATAAGATTATTCAACAAAATTTTTTATCTCAGCTTTATCCCAAAAATCACTTACGAAAATCAAAGATCTATTTCGCTTTTGCAAATTGATATAAAAAAGTTTTGACAAAGGAATCAAATGAATGTTTACATTTGAATGTTAAATGCCATAACTCTTTAGGGCTACCAAATCTCTTAGTGAGTTTTTGTGTTACCCATGTATCGTTTCTTTTTTGCCAAAGCTTTTAATCAGTATCCCTTCAAAGGTTACTAGGGCTTTCCATTTTTTATCGGTTTTTTCTCTTCCGCCGTAGGTTCGAGCAAACTGTAAAAACATGGTGTAGTGATTCGCCTCGCTAATCATCAGCTTTTTGTAAAAACGAGCCAACTGTTTGTCTTCCAACTTCTCTGAAAGTAATCGAAAACGCTCACAGCTACGCGCCTCAATTAATGCCGCATAAAGCAACTTATGCACCAAATGATCCACTCTACTACCACCCTTTGGAAAAAACTGCATCAATTGATTCACATATTCATCCTTACGCTCTCGTCCCAATGTATAACCTCGCTCAATCAAAAGATCATGTACCATTTTAAAATGACTCATTTCTTCATTAACCATATCTATCATGGCTTTTACCAGTTCGGTTTTTTCTGGAAAGCCAATGATAAAAGAAATAGCTGTACTTGCTGCTTTTTGTTCGCAATAGGCATGATCAACCAAAATTTCCTCAATGTTTTTTTCAATAATATCCACCCAGCGAGGGTCGGTTGAGAGCTGTAGTCCTAGCACGATGTTTAATTTAGATCCAAATCAAATTCCTTTCGAATATCATCAACTACGGGGTTGATTTTAACCATTTGTTCGTATTTGTCCTTTGGCGTATAGATATAGTTTTTTTGCTCTTCTTCATTCACTTTAATCACAATTGTTAGCAAATCATTTTTTAGTTGATCCCACAAGGCTTCTAACACCTTTCCTTTTTCGCTCTCAAGCTCAACTTTGTTGGTTTTGTTTGGGAAATTGAGATGAATTTCTGTTATATTTTTTAATCTTGGAGTGTCAAGGTTCAAAAGTGCAGCCAGGTTATACTCACCCTCAGATTCCAGTTTCGAAGACAATTGTTTCCATGCAGCTTCCAAACGCTCTTGCCCAACTTCCTGATCTCTTTTGCTTTTCTCATTCGAAGGTTGATTGGCCTTTATGCTTTTCTGAATGGCGATACTGGACAGAGATAAGC
>CAXGAP010000012.1:0-28769 GCA_964008075.1 uncultured Flavobacteriaceae bacterium | reverse complement strand
TCCACATTTATTATTGCTCTTGTCATTTTTTCACTAGATGCTTTACTTCCTGTGTTGGGTACAAAAAAACTAGGTGGTACACTAATGGGTACCATTGGTTCGGGCATTGGTCTTTTAATCGGATTTTTCTTTGGGCCAATCGGACTAGTGTTTGGTCCTTTTATAGGAGCTTTAGCTGGTGAGCTAGCGCAAAGTTCAGACTTCAAAAAAGCTGTTCGTGCTGCCTTTGGTTCCTTTATGGGATTTTTAGCAGGGACAATGATGAAGTTTACCCTTGCAGTCGTTTATTTAGTTCTGTTTGTCAATATTTTTTGGAAGCACAAAGAATTGTTTTTTTAAAAATGTGGAAAAACAATATAAACAAGTCTGTATCGTATATACACTTCGAATATGCTTCAAAAAAATATGGAAAACCTATTTTTTGCCATGAAAAGAAATTTAAAAAAACAAAACCCAAAAAAAGTGAGAGTGTGTAAGAAATACTTGTTTGTGTAGTACAACACCCTAAAAATAATCAAATCTGTTATCCTCAACTTCATAATTATCGCGAATAACCTCGTCTATCAATGGTCTAAGGCGATTTAAAACGTTTTCTTTTAATGAACTCGAGTATCCATCATAAGAGCGCAAGGGTGTTGATTCTTCAAATAAATCAACTTCTAACACAAATATTCCTTGTCTCCCTTGTATCAACGCAGAAGTCTGATTCATTTCAATTGAAAAGCCTGACCCAACTACAAATGGCTCTGTCCCTGCACCAGCAATTGACCCTGCTGCTGCATTGATCGCTGAGGAGGTTAAAATACTTTGTCCATAATCCTCTGCAATCGTTGCAAGTGATACATCATTGCCATATTTTGAACTGAGAAGATCATACTTTTTGTCTTGCAACAATTTAGCTTGTACCGCATTTCTTGCATCTTCTACACTTGAAGTTCCAGCAGATGATTTTTCTATCAACTCAGCAACAACATAACCACCCGCAAGTAGGCCAAATCGTTTGATATCCCTCACATTTGTTTCATCATCAAAAGACCATTTTACAATGCTGCGCTGAGCACCAAGACCTGGGATGCTCTCATCCATAAGCTTTAAATTGGATCCATTACGCAAATCGTATCCTAATGACTCCGATTCAGTTGAAAAACCGTTTTTCTTACTCTCTATTTCAAATTCTGTAGCTAATCGAAAAATTTCATTACTAGTAGATTCAGATGGTATAATTTTTTTTACAACAGATGCAATCAACACTACATCCTCTTTTTCTTGTACCTCTATTACATGATAACCAAAATCTGTTTTAACGACGCCAATCGAACCAGTTGGCTTTGAAAATACATAATCATTAAACGCTTCAACCATGTCGCCACGCCTAAAAAATCCAAGATCACCACCTCTATTTTTCGATGGCCCATCAGAGTAAGTTCTAGCCAACTCAGCAAAGTCAGAACCATTGGCACGCACCAAACGAAGTATGCGATAAGCCTCTCTTCTTGCTTCGCTTTTTGTTCTAGTCACATCGCTAGATGCACTCTGTGATCCCTCGTAAGAAATCAATATATGACGTGCTTTCACAGAGCCTCCTCTATCAAAATCCATCATACGAGAGAGTTTAAACTGATTTCCATCTTTATATGGTCCAAAAACCTCTCCTTCTGTAAGGTCGAAAAGTGTATTTGCGTAGGTGCCTAGTTGGGCTCTGGTTTTATAGGTCTCGTCGTACGGAGTTTCCGAATATTCAGCGATAAACTCCTTTAGATTATCTGTACGGGAAAATGATGGTAAGGTTTCTTCAGACTCACTAACTTCATTAAATATTACTTGAGGTTCGAGCAATTTTTTAAGTTCATTTTCTATTTCCAAATTGTCTTCAACAGAAGCCGTTTCATCAAAAACCACATACTGAATCGATCGGCTTTCTTCCACTTCAAATTCTTCTGCGTTCATAGAAATATATTTTTTGATATCACGATCTGAAATAGTCACCAGACTATCTGGAATAGAACTGTATGGCACTTTAACGTAAGATATGCTAATCTTATCATTTTCAAGTTTATGTTCTGTTTTTCCGTCAAATGCAGTATGATAAATACCAGCTTGAATCATAGTGTTGTACAACTGTCTGCTAATGCTGCTTCGTATTGATTCTTCTTGTAGCTGCCATTGACTGTATACCGCAGGATTATTTCTTTTGCTGTCATTGATGAAATCAGTAAAAGCAACGACATCAAATTCCCCCAAAGCATTTTGAAAACGGCTGTCTTGTCTAAATCCAGGAGAATTGGCAATAAAATTTTCAACATGGCTTCGACCCACTTCAAGACCAAGTTCCTCTTCCAATTGGCTGAACGAATATTCAGTTACAATTTGGTTCCAAACAGTATTGACAGCCTGCACATTACTCATCCCTGTGTTTCGTTCAACAGCATCCACGCGCCTGCTAAACTGTTCAATGGTTATTTCCTCATCTCCAACGATAGCGACTGGTCCTTGGCTAATGGCCCCAGCGCCGTCAAAAACGCCTGAAATAACAAACGCAAATAGTGCCATTCCAATAACCAGAATTAATACGATTGATTTTTCTCGAATTTTACCTAAAATTGCCATGAGTTATTTTTTTGATAGATGGCGAAAATACAACTTCTTTGGATGAAAAAAAAGATGTTTACAAGCTCTTATTTGGCAAGGATTTTAATGAGTTCGATTTTACTTGATGTTACATTTTGGATTTCAAATTCGTATTCTCCAACTTCTACGATTTCGCCTTTTTTAGGGATACTTTGTGTGTGATGAACGATGTAACCCCCTAAAGTTTCATATTGATCGTCTTCGATCAAGTCAAGCTTGTATTTGTCATTGAGATAATCTACCTCGATCCTTGCTGAAAACAGATAATCACCCGATTCCAGCTTTATCTCGATTAAATCGATCTGATCATATTCATCTTCTATTTCTCCGAACAACTCCTCAACGATGTCTTCTAGGGTTATCATTCCAGCTGTGCCGCCATATTCGTCAAGCACTATGGCAATGCTTTTTCGCTTTTTGGTAAGAGAATTTAAAATATCCTTAATCAACATCGATTCTGGAACAAATTCGACAGGATGTGTAATCGAACGAATATTTTTTGGCTTTTTAAACAAGTCAAACGCATGAACATATCCAACCACATTGTCTAAGTTTTCCTTATAGACCAAAATTTTTGAAAACCCAGTGCTTGAAAAAAGACTGATAAGTTCCTTGTTGGACACATAGCGATCGACAGCAGTTACTTCAGCTCGAGGAACCATAATTTCTCTTGCTTTTCGGTCGTTGAATGTCAATGCATTGTGGAAAATTTGCACCTCACTGTCGAGCTCTTCATCATCTGTTGATTCGACCTGTTCACTTACATATTCTTCGAGATCTACTCTGGAAAAAGCTGTAGGGATATGATCCTCACTCGTTTTAAAAAAGCGTTTTAGAATGACATTGGAAAACCACAAAAATGCATCTGTCAAAGGACTCAATATATGATAAAAGAAGACTGTTGGGATTGCAAAAAATTGCAGCAAGGCATTGGCATAAATCTGAAACACAACTTTGGGCAAAAATTCTGCAGTAATCAAAATTACCACTGCAGAAATAACAGTTTGTATAAAAACGGTCGAAAGTTTTAAATCATCAACCCCCACCATATCAGGGTAGATTTTGGAGATGATGAAGTCTCCCATAAACAATCCATAAATGACCAACGCGATATTGTTTCCAACCAAAGTGGTTGCAATGAATTTTGAAGGGTTTTTGGTGATGTTTGCCAAGGCAGAGGACACTAGCCCAGGTTGTTTGATTTGCAATGCCAGGCGCACTCTATTTGAGGATACAAAAGCAATTTCCATCCCCGAAAAAAAAGCAGATAGCATCAAGCAACCAAAAATGACAAACAGCTCAGAGGTCATTTCTGATTTTGATTTCTACTTTCAAATTTTTTACGATACTTACGTCGGAAGAAAAACATTCCAAAAGCAGCAGCTCCCAATATACAGGAGATATAAAAACGCTGATTCATACTTTGAATGTTTACAATGGCCTCGATGATAAATACGAAACCAAAAAACAAATACATTTTTTCTGAAAATCTGTGAAACTTATTCATTTAATCTATGTTTTCATCTTTCACTAGAATATTACCACTTATCATTCCTGTCATCAGTTTTTGAAATGAGCGATTGGCATCCAATCGAACTGCTTTGATGTCATATGAACTGTTGGTAAAAGTAAAATTTTTTTCTGTGAACAACCACTCTTTGCCCGCATCCCAGTACAATTGACTTGTGTTCAACTTTGTACCTGTTGTGTCAGAAATTACAACATTGCCTCTCAGGTCAATGATTTCTGTTTTGGGATAATAGATCCCATAATCCGATCGAATAAAAGTGATTTCACCTCGATCTCCATACAAAGTGGCATCTAACCCCTCAGGGAACTCCGAATAAGGAAATTTTTGATTTGTAAAATCAATATTTACAGGGGCAATGAGCTCTGCTTCTTTGCGAGCAGAGTCAGAGTAAATCAAGTGGAGATCTTCTGTAATACCAACTGGTATCTCATCAAATTTATTCATCTGTTGCACAGCTGAAAACTGATCAGTGCAACTTGCAAACATCACTGCAACCAAAAGAATAAGATACCTCCCGGTAGTCATGTGCTTATAAGTTGGGAACAGTAACAGATGACCGAATCCAACAGTCAAACGTGATTACCTCACCAGCCTTTCCTTGTGTAAAGATATCGGTTTTGGAGGGTGCTCGTCCACTATAACTCGCTTCAAGCCTTTGGGATGTTTTCTTTAAGGATGGATCAACAGATGCTGCTCGACGTGCCGTTTGAGATGCCAACCAATAAACTGCTTGTTTTTCAAACTGATTGTTCCCGCAATCATTGGCACTATCAGCATACAAACCTGCTATCAAAATATATGCTTTACCCATCGACGGTTTGTTCGACAAGGCTTGGTTTGCATATTTTCTAGCTTGGCTTTTCAAACCTCTTTTCTTGAGTTTTGAAGCGATTTTGTACATTACTTCTGCTTTTCTGTAAGTATCTGTCTCTAATTTGAGGGACTCTTCATAGAAGGTGATTGCTTCAGTTGTGTTTCCAGCTTTGTCCTTTAAGATTCCCAAATAATAGGCAGAATCTGCAGAGGGGCTTAGGCTGTGAAGAGCTTCGACAAGCTCAACAAACAATGGGTCGTCTGAACACTCTTTGGCATCCATACGACTTGCTGCACGCTTGAGCCATTTCTCATCCGATTTGTTTTCATCAAAGTTTGATCGATACAATGGAATCAGGTTTTCACATGACGCTTCTTGTGAAATCATGGCATCTAGATTGTTGGCATAAGTTGAATTGGCGCGTGAATTGATCTCAGCAACGCGTTTACTTCGTTTATCTCTCGAGGTCAAGCTTTCGCCAGCATCTTCCTTTTTTATGATTCGATCAAGTGTTTTGGAGAGTTTTTGATTTTCAATATTAAATTTTTCAGATACATCCTCATACTTTGAAAACAAAACATCCATGGTCACATTGTCTTCTCCGTTTTTATACATGGCGTATAAAGTCTTAAAGTAATTGTAGAGTGCTTTTGGATTGTTAAAACTCTCAACATCAGATAAGTACGCCTGGTCAAAAATTGCATATATCTCTGCTAGCGGAGCTGTTTCATGCTCAAACATAGACTGTGCTTTGGCAGCCAAAATTTTCCCTTTTTGCGATTTTCCTGTTCTGTCTGTAGGGAAATATGTTAGCCAATCGTCGTAGAGTGACGCCAACATTGTTTTGAACTCTGCGTTATCCTCAGTGTTTTTGATTTTGTGGTTGAGGATGCGTTCTCCATAAATATATGTCGCCTCGTTCAACTCTGGGCAATGGGTTTTTACTTCGAGCCAAGGTGTATAGGCTGAATCGTAATTTTTGACTTTTGCAAACTCGGCAAAAATGCTGAGGTTGGCTGGACAATCTGCTGGGGATTGTGCAGATAGTGTTCCAAATGAATAAGTGAGTAATATGATTAAAGTAAATTTTTTCATTTTAATTATATTTACGTTTGATAAACCAACGATCATTAAGCGAAAACCCAATGCGTGTGTTGAAATAATTTTCTTGAATAAGGGTTTCGCCATCAGCACCTAATTTTCCAAATTCGATTCCGATGTTCAAATTTGAAAAACCAGCAACTGGGAGTCCAACCCCAAAAGTTATGCCAGTATTAACGATTGCTTTGTCATTTAAAATCATTCCTGTTTTGGATGATACAAAACCAGCGCGAAAAACAATGCGTTTCCAATAAGACGAAAAAGAGTCATATTCAGGGATAAAATACCCCCCGAGTGATAATTTTGTAGCAGGTTCATATCGAACAGATCCTGTCGAGTAAAATGCATTATCGATAGACTCTTCTGATGAGGACCATTGCCCTCCAATAAACCATTTTTTAGGCTCGCCAATTCCTCCCCCAAATGTTTGTTTGGATGGTAATCTACTGATCGTTTCATCGAGGCCATCGTTGGAGAGGTTTACATCTTGTGAGTCACGTGATTCGCCAAGTGATGTAAATGTTGATATCGTTCGAGAATTGAAAGATTCTAGGTCTGCACTAGGTTGATATGCATAGTGCAATTGCATCTGAAGACGATTTGAAAGATCAATCTTATAATATGATGAAAAATTCAACTCAACTCCTCTTATTTCTGATTCACTGGCCAATTGTGAGAGCAAATCAATGCCTTCGTCTTGACGGGTATGAAATCGTGAGATTGACCCAAAATTATAATGTACCGCCAGTCCGATTCCTGCATTTTTTATCGGAGAGAAGCCCAATGAAAAGAAAACTTGGTTGATTCCTCCACTTCCTTCATAATTCGAATTAGTGTTCACGCCATCAACTTGATCATCAACACTTAATCGGTAACCAACTGCCGTTTTGGGAATTAAACCAAATCCAAATCCAAAGTATTTGGTTGGAATGGCTACTGACATATAATCAATCCCAGCAGTGACATTATTCGTAGAATTGTCTTCAGAACTAAATTTTCGAGTTGAATGATTTGCCCCTACTGCGTAATTGACAAGTTTTAGATCTGCCAACGATGCAGGCGACGAAATGTTAAAGTGAATACTATCGACATATGCGACCAAACCACCCATAGATCTTTGGTCTATGGTTCCTTCAAACAATGGCTCTCCCAAACCATAAAAAGAGTAAGGGGATAATGTACCCTTTTGAGCAGACACAAGAGGTGTAATGAAAAGGAATGTGATGATAAAATAGCGAGTCATTTATGACTTATTCGTTTCGAGCAAAAGATTTAAACCAAATGCTAAAAAATTTGCGTTCGCTAAGATGCTATTTTTTACTCGTTTAGACAAGAAACCAGCGTCTCCACCTGTTAAAATTGTCATAAAATTTGGTGTATGAGTCTCAAATCTCTTAATAAATGCCTCTATTTCAGCTGTCACACCAGACATAACCCCATGATGTATGGCTTCATTGGTATTTGTAGGTGGAAATGCAGCGGGCTGCTGTATCTCTAAATTTGGCAATTGATGCGTGTTTTTGTGCATGGCTTGATATCTCATGGCTAGACCAGGACTGATGATACCTCCAAGATGATTTGCACTAACAGTGATTAAATCATAGGTGATACAAGTCCCTGCATCGATAATCAGGGCATTTGTTTTGGGAAACAAGTATGTTGCAGCTGCTAATCCTACTACTCGGTCAATCCCCAAATTCGTAAAAGGCTCATATGCAGATGTAAATGGGAGATGAAGATGATGATGCGCCTCTAAACATTGGGTGTTGGCGTAGAGTTCATCTAATGCTGACTGTTGATTTCCAACCTGTGAAACAATGGCATGTGAGACTTTTTTTGCCGATATAATCGATTTCCATTCGATGGGTTCATTGGCTCTAAACTTCTTTGTAGATTTCAACTCCAAACCATCAAAAAAACCGAGATTGGTGTTTGTGTTTCCTATATCTATTGTGAGATTCAAATCAATACTTTGTAAGTGCTAATGTACTTCAATTTTCAATAGTCCCTTGTCAATTCTATAAAGGGTTTTATATTTGCAATTGCCAAAGTGCACGGTACCTTAGCTCAGTTGGTAGAGCAAAGGACTGAAAATCCTTGTGTCCCTGGTTCGATTCCTGGAGGTACCACAAACTCCGAGTTTGAAAGCTCGGAGTTTTTTTTATAGCATATTCAAATAATCTATTTCTTGTCGCGATAGGTGACGCCAGGTGCCTCTTGGAAGATCTTTTTTGGTTAAATCTGCAAAAACAACACGATCTAGCGCTATGACTTCATATCGCATATGTTCAAATATACGTCTCACGATCCTATTGCGCCCCGAGTGAATTTCCAATCCAATTTCTCTTTTACTCATACCTTTGACATAGCTGATCTCATCCACTTGAATAGGGCCATCGTCGAGTATAAGTCCCCGCCGAATCTGTGCCAAATCATGTGGTTTTAAACTTTTTGAAAGCACCACGTGATAAAGCTTTTTCACCGCCGAAGAAGGGTGTGTGAGTTTTTTTGCCAAATCACCATCGTTGGTAAATAGGAGTAAGCCCGTCGTAGGCCGATCTAAACGCCCAACTGGCACAACTCTCGATGGGGTTGATTTTGCAATCAAATCCATTACAGTTTTTCGACCTTTTTCATCCCTTGTTGTAGTGATAAATCCTTTTGGTTTGTTCAATAGTACATAGGCCTTTTTCTCTGGGGTTATGCGTTTGTCATCAAAATGAACAACATCACCTTCCTTGACCTGATAACCAAGCGCTGTGATGACTTTATTGTTGACCTTAACCACACCCAAGCTGATATGCATATCAGCCTCTCTACGAGAGCAAATGCCAGCGTGAGCAATATATTTATTGAGTCGAGTTGTGTTCGAGGAAGTTGATTTCTTTGCAGTTGGTTTTTTTCTTATCATAATTTGGCAAAGGTATGATAACTATATTGGGATTTTCAACAATGGTAAGCAGATGATCCCAAGTAAGATAAGTGCTTTTATGCCAAACAACAACAATATTAATTGCTTGGGTTTTGAGGATGCCCACAACAATACAGTGAAGAAAACAAGAAAACCTAAGCTAGCCAGAAAATAATAGACCATACTTTGCAAGGAAAAAAAGAAAAATAGCAAGAAAAAAACACCAAAACAAAAAACAACCAAAAAGGAAATGAGTCTTTTGGCACTGTTTTCACCATAAACAGTGGGTATGGTTTTATAGTTGTTTGATAAATCTCCTTTGATATTGCAGAGGTCTTTGATCAATTCTTTGATAGAGATGAGTAACAGTAAATAGGTAGCGAGAGTAAATATTTCTACTGAAAAGTTCTTGAAATAGACAGTTATGGCAAAAAATGGAAGTACTGTTAGCAGTGCAGAACAAATATTTCCAATGAACAAATATCTCTTCAAAAAAGCAGAGTAAAATGCCATACAAGCGATATATGTGCAAAAGAACACGGCAGACCTTTTTGAAACACTGCTCGCCGCCAACACAGCAGTCCCATTCAAAAAAATATACCCAATCAGTTTTGATCGAATAGATATGTTTGTTTCCAACAGTGTTTTTTGTGGCCGATTAATCAAATCTTTTTCCTTATCAAAAAATGCATTTATGATATACCCAGCTGCAACAGAGAGCTGGGTTGCACAAACAATCAACCAAAGATTGATGTCTAAAATTGTTTCTCTAGGAGTGGTGGCAGATGAAAAAATAAAAGCAGCAGAGAGGAGTTGAGCAATGACCAAAACCATAAGATTTTGACCTCTCACCAATGATAGTAAGCTTATTGATTTGAGAATTATGCCTTTTCTAGTGGGCATAGCAAAAAAATTAGAAGGTATATACCACTTCTAAACGATGATCTTTCAATAGATCTCGCACCTTAGAAATATCTTCTGTGAAGCCAAGAATGTATCCACCACCACCCGATCCACATAGTTTGAGATAATAAGCATTGGTATCAATACCTGTTTTCCATAAATCGTGAAACTGCTTTGGGATCATGGGTTTAAAATGGGTTAGAACAGTATTGGAAAGCCTCTTCAAATCACCAAATAGAGATTTGATATCTCCATTTAAAAAGTGTTCAACGCAGTTATCAGAGTATGAGATAAACTTTTCTTTTACCATTTTACGAAATGAAGCAGACTCCATATTTTGCATAAAAATATTAATCATGGGAGCAGTTTCTCCCATCATTCCACTGTCGAGTAAAAAAACAGCACCTTTTCCAACTCGCGACTGCGATGGAATTCCTGTAGCCTCTAAAACATCTTTGGAATGAATGAGAATTGGCAAACTCAAAAAGCTGTTAAGTGGGTCTAAACCTGAAGACTGCCCATGAAAAAAAGATTCCATCAGTCCAAAAATTTGTTTGAGTTTCAATAGCTTATCTCGTGTAAGGTTTTCCAAAATTGTGATTTTGTTGTTAGCATAGCGATCATATATCGCTGCAACCAATGCACCACTGCTACCAATACCATAGCCTTGTGGAATACTACTATCAAAGTATAATCCTTTGCTCAAATCCAGACGAAATTGCTCGGAGTTGAAAGAAACCAATTTGCTATCTAAGCTTTCAAGGTAATCAGAAAATTCTCTTAACTTCATGTTAGAAGCTATTCCCAAATCAGTTTTTGTATTGGAAATTTTAAGGGCTCCTTTATAAAAGTTGTAAGGTATGGATAGGCCTTTGGCATCTTTGATGATTCCGTATTCTCCAAAGAGTAAAATTTTGGCGTAAAACAATGGCCCTTTCATGTTATAAAACTACACTTTTTTTAGTCCCATTCCAACCCGATCGTGAATCAATTCTTTGTTTTGACAAAACTGGCCTAACTCAGATTCAATAAATTCAACGATGTGTTTTGATTGATCTTCAGGATAAAGCAAATGAACATTGGCCCCAGCATCAAGTGTAAAAGTGAGGTTAAAATCAGTTTTGTTTCGAAAATTTCGCACACTTTGAATTATTTCTAATGTATTGGGGTGCATCAAAATATATGATGGAGAAGATGTCAACATCATGGCATGTAAGCTCAATGCTTCTTGCTCTACAATATTGGTAAAGCCACTCATGTCTCCGTTCTGTAAAACACCTAGCATTGCTTGGTAGTTTTTTTGTGCTTGCGAAAAACGACTTTCAGCAAAGGGATGATTATGCATAAGATTATGCCCCACTGTGCTGCTCACCTCTTTCTTGCCCTTGTCCACCAAAAGTATGGTGTCTCTGAAGGAGTTAAACACCTCAGCCCCTTTGGTCCATCGAACTCCAAATAAATTGCTGCTTTTAGTAGTGTCGGCGTGTTCTCCCCAAAGTACAACTGGTCCTTCTACACTACGCGCAGCACTTCCTGACCCCAACCGAGCAAGAAAGGAGCATTTTTTCGTTTGATGATCATTTGTCATTGAAGGGTAAAGTTGATTTTCAAAATCCATGATCGCAGCAGCTAGCGCAGCCATAGCAGATGCAGAAGATGCAATTCCACTACTGTGGGGAAAAGAATTTAATGTAACGATTTCAAGGCTATACTGCTTAAGATAAGAAGCATATGGCAGTATCCTATCTATAAAGGTTTTGATTTTGGCCTCAAATGAAGGCGCAGGTTTTCCATCATATTGAATTGTAAATACTACATCATCTTGTGCAACACGTTGTTTTTCAAATCGAACAGTGGTTGTTGTGCAACATTGATCTAGCGTAAAACTAACAGACGGATTGCAAGGGATTTGTAGCTCTTTTTTCCCCCAAAACTTCACCAAAGCGATGTTGCTTGGTGCTGTCCAAGTGGTTTTGAAGTAGGAAATTTCCATTTCGCCGCCTTTAGGAACAAATTCTGTATGAATCATCATAGTTGAAACAAAGATAGCACCCATATTTCATTATGGCATATATATTTTCATCGATTTATAAAGGATAGTATAAGGATTCCTACAAATTACCTAGTGGCATTCGATTAGGTGTATTGATTGGGCTCTTTTTTCGCGCTGGAGTTGGACTTGTCATGTATGGAACAGAACTCCGAACCAGTGCATCAGGAAAATTTGTTGATGGCATTTTTTGAGTGGTTAATTATGCTATTAATAGAATCGTGACAAGCATCGTGTACAAACGATATCTATCAAAAAAGAATGTATAAAAAAACCCCGATTACTCGGGGTTTTTTTATATCAAAACGTATTCTTTAAACAGACTTTACAAAAGGAAGTCCTGTTCTTTCATTTTCAACAACTTTCTTACCAGCTGGTAAATCACAAGCATTGCTGCGTTGATCTTTTGCGAAGTAATAAATTGTTTGGTTTCTACCACCTTTGAGAGTTACATCTTTGGTGTGTAAGTAATACGTTTTTCCTTTACTATTTTCGAATGAATAAGCCATGATTATTAATTTGTATCTAAAATACGTAAAATTTCTCAAATTACTCCTTTTGTTAACAAATTATAGAAATAAAACCCCATTTTTTATAGGGTTGTTATTTTTTAAATGATTGACAACAGATCAACCAAAATCTTTAAAATGATTGAAAAAAATTTATATATCTATATGATTATCAGTATCTTATGATTATTTTTAAACCTAAAATTAAATCTTAAATTACATCTAAAAAGAGTCTTTATTTTTTTCAGAAAAAGTCGAAAAAAATGTATCTCCACTCTGTTTATTTCTAGGTTTTGGGCTAAAATTTTATTTTTTAAATCTATGTAAACTGATTTCAGGAGGAATAGGAGTCCCTTTTTCAATGTAATCATAGAGCAATCTAGCGCAAAAAGGGGCTTGTAATACCCCACGAGAACCCATACCATTACAGATGGCGAGTTGTGAAAATTGTGGATGAACTCCTATGACAGGTCTTCTATCTTGTATGGTGCTGCGAAAGCCTGCAAATTGACTCACAATTTGATAAGGAACTTGAATCATTTTATCCAACTGTTTTTGTAGCGTTATTTGTGCTTTCTGCGTTGGCCCTTCGTTTTGATCTTTCCAGTTGTAGGTCGAACCTACTCGATATCTATGATTTCCAAGAGGTATCATAAATACCCCTCCTTTAATGATACTTTTTTCTTGCAAATTTTTACTCTCAATAATCATCAATTCTCCTTTTGTTTGATGCATTGGAACTTGTGAGAACCAAGGATTTTGTGTCAGTCCTCCAATACCTTGGGTGAAAACTATATGCTTGGCTTTGATCTCTCTATACCAAACACATTTGTCATCAATTCGTAAGTCATTTGCTTCAAAAGTTACTTGCATCAATTTTTCCTTGCTCTTCATAAGGGTTGTGAACTCATCAACAAGCAATGCGGTATCGACCCAGCCTGTGTTAGTCACCTCGCCAAAACCAAGTACTGCGCGAATGCCTGGGTTTTTATTTTGCTGTATTTTTGGTTTCATATAAGGTCTGCAATCGTCTTGTACATTTGCTTGGTGCCAGTCATTGATATCCGCCTTTTGATGCATGATTTTCAAAATCGAGGCATGATGAATAAGGCGAATACCCAGCTCTATTTCTAATGCCTTGTAGGTAGGCATCGAACTTGACATAAGTTGATGACCCATCCATGCAGGTTTGGCGCGCTTAAGGGCAATGGGATTGAATAAGCCCGATCCAACTCGACTAGCAGATTTTTTTCCATCGTCAATTACAACAAATGAATGCTGGTGCTTTTGGAGTTGATGGCAAAAGGAAATTCCTGATAACCCAAGTCCAACAACAATATAGTCGATCAATTTAGAAAATTAGATGCGTAACAAGGAAAGAGAGATGATTGTTGGCAACTAGTTGCTCCACATATCATGCTCAAAGTTTCGAATGATTTCTTTGAGGCGTTGTGATTCAGTGATTCGCAGATAAGGGTCATCATTGATATAAGGGGTATTCAATAAATCACGATCATTCATCACATTATCAATTCGGTACAAATATGTATGAAACTTTCGCGAAAGAAGGAGTTGATCAAAAGTAATTCGCTTGGAGTTGTTTCTGTCGCTAAAGACATAGTGCTTGTGTAACACCTCACGTATATCTTTAAACCAAAGCCAGAAAAGGGCAACAGGTTTAAGAGCGTTACCATCAGACTCGGCAGCGATTTGAGCAGCGCCAAGGTCAAAAGCGGTATACCCAACAGGTTGAATACCAATCAATCGATAGCGAAGCTCTCCATATTTTTTGTCGAAATACCATACTCCTTTCAGGTTATACCCAACAATATTTTCGGATGGTAAATATTCAACATCATTTTCATCCACAACGCCATCGAGGTTGTAGTCTGTTTGGTCGTCTGGGAATTTTGTATTTACCAAGTAAAATTGATCCCCGATAACATCGGCAGGTTTCGGCTCTCTTATGTTGTAAGTAAATTTAACATTGAAGTTTCTAAAGTTAGGATCATATATCGTAATTGAGTCTTGACTTTCGTATAAATACTCCCTAAGAATTCGCCAAAGAGATTTACGATCTTCGGAGAACTGAGAATCCTGCGTTGGAAAAAACAGCGGATAATTAAACTGCTCAAAGCCATCAATATATTCATACACAACTTTGCTCCAAAGTATGTCTTTATCGTCGACATAAGGGTAAACTAATGGTTCATTGTAGTCCAGTTCTTTTTGCTTTTCAGTCTTTTTACCAACTTCGTCAGGGGATGAAGCATTCAATAAGTTAAACTGCCCATAGGAAGCAGTTACAAGCAAGCAAGCAAGAATGTAAATGAACTTATGCATGGCGTTATCTGAGTTTAATGTTGAAATCTTTAACCTTTACATTTTCTACATAGCGCCTCTTACCTCCAGAATTAAAGTAAGCCCTAGAGATCACATTGTCAAAGAAAGCTCGGGCTCCTTTTGGCTGTGCTTCAATGACTGCAAACAATTCGTTTAATTTATCACCTTTGATTTCCCTTGGAGCTGAATTTCCAATTTGGAATGTAAAGCTAACTACTTCAATCGTAAGCTCATAATCAAAATCATCAGGGATTTTAGCAGTCAATCTCCCTCTTTGCAGTCCCCTTTTACTAATTCCTGTAGAACTTGTAAAGAAATTATTACTGTACATCAAAGAACTTTCCATTTCAGGTAAGTCTTTTACTCTAAATGTTTTTTCTTTTTTTACTCTTGCATTCGAACGGTCTCCTACAGTAACTTTTACACTATTGACATTGCTTTTGGGTATGATCTCAAAAGTGCTGCTTAATCCACGAATAATATCAGCAGAGCCAGATCTTAGTATCATATTACTCTGTTGAATTTCAGGATCAATAACACGAATTTCGTTTGGTAATCCTCGATACAACACATTCATTCGTGGAATCTCAATAAAAAAGTCAGTGCGATTGTTCACCACTAAAGTTTGTTCAACAGGAATTGGTTCAAGATTTCCATCAGCATCAGAGAAAAATAAATCACCAGTGATTTTCTTTTCCCCACCAGAACTGAAGATCAAGTTGAGGTTGATGGCACCATCTTCGATAGTAAAGTCTCTACCCTGTCGCAATTGGCGATTATCGATTTTAATCGAAACGGAATCGGGCTGGAAGTCACTTGCAATTCGGCCAATAAGTATCTTGGCATCATTGATGCGCTCACCAACGAAATAAGTTGATTTTGCATTCAGTAGCGACTTAGATGTGTTGATGTTTACAGCACTACCATCACTTAAAATTTTCGTGTTAAACGCATCCACCATTTGAAGTTCTAATTCACGAACATCAGATTGTAGCTTTGTGAGTTTAGAAAGAGAAGCGATTTTAGGAAAGCCTTTGTAGTTGTAATCAAGATAAGGTTGGATCGTACCTTCTGAGTTCACAACAGAATCCCGAAAAGTAAAACTTCTTCTTAACAGATCTTTACTGATTGAAAAATTGTGTGGTGTTCTTTTGACAGTCAATCGACTTTCTTGCAAGGCAATGGAGTCGATAACCGAACGCATCAAATTTGAGAATGATTTGAATTTGTCAACGAACACAACACCTAAGCTATCGTAGTTGTTTCCTTCAAAAAACATATCATCAAGATCGAGTGACTTGTCCATCGTCTGATAATTTGTAATCATTAGGGTATCTGATTTGTTCGGGCCGTCTTTGATTATAACAGACTTCTTGTATTTATTTTTTCCGTCTTTATCTAGTAGTAGCGTATCTTTAATTGCCTGTATAAATGAATAGTATTCGTTGGTGGCATCTTCAATGATTGGAGCCCATTCTTTCACAAATGAATAACTTGGGTTCTCTGCGTTTTGCTTAAACAAGCCATAAAGCTCTTCACTTTTTTCACTTTTAGATCGAATCGAATTTTCTATATCATCATTCAAAATGCCTAAAGTGGCTAGTACCTCCTTACTAATATTCAAAGCCAACATGGCGATAAACACGAGATACATCATGTTTATCATTTTTTGCCTAGAATCTTGTTTTCCTGCTGCCATTAGTTGTGATTAATTTTATTTAATTACCCATTGCCTTAGAAATCGCAGAGTACTTTTCATTTAGCTGCTTCACAAGAGAGTTCATTTCTTCTAGTTGCACAACAAGCTTATCACTAGCAGAAACGACATCTCTGTGCGCTTCAGGCTGACCATCCAAGCTCTTTTCGATATTATTATAAACATCCTGCACTTGCGAAACAGAAACACTAGCCGAAGCAAGGCGTTTGTTTAGTTCATCTACGTTAACTTGAAAATTTTCGGGAATTCTAATTGTTGCTGCCGCAATTGTAGCAGCTTGTAAACTTCCTGTCAAATTTTGTATTTGGTTTGTGGCAGATACAAAAGCTTCTTTAAGCGCATCTACTTCTTTAGAAACGTCAGAGATTGCAGCCTCTGGACTTACTTCGTCTGAATCGTCCTCAGTTGTGACAGCATAGCCTCTAAGACCTGCAATCATAAAGATCACTGCCTCAGTTATGAGCCCAGCTGTAAGCCATGTGTTTCCACTAAATATAAAGTCCTTATGAGTAATTTTTAAAAGTGCACCAATAATAACGACTGATGCTCCTAGTCCAAAAATTAATTCTAAGTATTTTTCCGGTATAAAAAACTTTTTCTTCATTACTTTAAAATTATCTACTGTTTGATCCTAAATAGTCACGAACTAAACGTAACCCTATATAACTCTTTGCACTGTCGGCGTATTCGTAATCTCTACTTCCAACTTTTAAGAAGTAGGCAACATCTTTCCATGAGCCTCCTCGAACTACTTTTCTTTCATTCCCTGGCATAAACACGTCAGGGTTAAAGGTTGTGTTGAACTCATAACTCTCATTGTAATAAGGCGATGAGGTCCATTCAGCTACATTTCCAGACATATTGTACAGTCCAAAATCATTTGGTTCATAGGAATCTACCTCAGCAGTATAAACGATGTTATCAGCTGAGTAATCACCTCGTTTGGGTTTAAAGTTTGCAAGAAAATCCCCACGGTTGTCGACCAAATATGGCCCCCCCCAAGGGTAAATTGCAGATTGCTTACCACCACGAGCAGCATATTCCCATTCCCCTTCAGTTGGTAGTCGAAACTGACCTACTGTTGTTTTATTTTTTTCTCCTCTTAAATAATCATTCCTGTATTTTGTTCTCCAATTCGCAAATGCTTTTGCCTGCTTCCAACTGATGCCCACTACTGGATAATCAGCATAAGCGGGATGCCAAAAATATTCGTTGAACATAGGTTCATTGTAACTGTACTTAAAGTCTCTGATCCAAACTGTTGTATCAGGATAGATGCGAACAGCGTCGTGAACGAGGTAATCAGAACGTTTGATATTATCAACTAAGCTTGGATTTTTCATGTCATTGACCAAACTATCAGTCTTTAGTTCTGAATAGCGATAAACCAATATTTTAGTGTCAAAAGATCGAACGCCATTATACCATTCTTGTTCAGGAAGGTATACCTCATCTTCCATCACTTCAGCGTAGTGGATGTCAGGATAATCTTTTCTTTCCCAAAAAATATCAGTATTTCTATTTAAAGGGAGGTAGTTGTGATATTCGCTATTAGACTTATTTCTATCCCTTAGCCACAAAACTATGGGGTTTTCAGCTCTATATCGAAGAAGTAATTGATATCCATTGAGTCCACTAAATTCTTCGCCAGCGTCGCCATCAGATTCAGCAATCCCAACATAGTCAGCTACTGCAGGAAAATATGTAAGTATTTCTCCTTTTTCAGCAGTGTAGAAATCTTCTGGGCTGCTAAAGTTTTCGTTTTCATCTGATAGGTCATCTAGGTTGGGCATTTTAATTTCAGCTACACCATCCGAGTTTTCATCGACCACAGATTCAGCTAAATCATTAAATTCTGACCAGGTCTGCTCAATATCTTTAAAATCCTTAGTGTTGTCTTGCGTAACCCCCAAGGCTACATAAACTGCTTTTTCTGCGAGTTTGGTTCTCACGATTGAGTCTTTCACCCATCCGATAAACTGCATATACTCTCGATTGGTTATTTCGGTTTCGTCCATGTAGAAGGTTCGGACAGTCACGGTTCGAGTAATATCGTTTTGCGCATCAATGATATCTTCGTCGGAAGAGCCCATAATAAAAGACCCACCGGGGACTTCAACCATCCCATGTGGGTTTACCTTTATAAATTTTTTTGTCTTAACTCCAATTAACTCGCCCTGATCGCGTTTTCCACAACTCAAGACTAAAATTAATAAAGCAAGTAATGCGGTTATGCTTCTCATTACGTGTGCGAAATTAAGATATTTATTAACAATATTGTTGACAAAAATATACATTTTAAATTATACTTCTACGAATTGCCTTCCACCAACGATCAGGAACTGCTCCTTTTTCTGCTGTGTAAAAATCATTTTCAGCGCATGAAATCAGCCTAATTTCCTGATTAAAATCTTGATCTGCTTGTACTTCCAACCACCAGCGTTTACTAACCGAACTTTGATAAAAAACCAACTCTTGATTATCACACGGGACTACATATTTTACACAATTTTCTTTTGTTGAAAAAGGATATTCATTCACTCTAAAATGCATACCCTCTAAAATATACCACATTGTTTGAGCTGTCAAATTCGCAGCAGCACTGGTTTCAGGAATATTGTGTATCCCCACAAATCGAACCCTATCGCTGATACCAACATAACGCCCCAATGCACAAAATTGTTGTGCTGTAAATCCATTAACTTGTGTCAATCCACCTTGTAGCTCGTTGGATTTCACTGATGTCATGTCCATTGAAACAATATCAGAGTCACGCATCAGGGGTTCTACAACCCTGAGGTCAGGTGTCAATGCGCCTAGACGAAAGGACTCAAAATACAAACGTTCCATGAGGTCAATTTCATCTTGAGCTACCATATAACTCTGATACCCTAGATTACAGAAATTCGACATATAATTGGGTCGGTTTGCAATGAGCTTTGACATATAGGAATCAGGCGATATGAGATTACCATCGCCACCAAAGTCAAATTTATAATCTATTGATGTTAAATTATAATAAACTTCCAGTTCGTTAAACACACTACAAAGGCCAAGGGTATTTTCCTGACTGCCACCAAAAGCAATCAGCAGAATGTTGCGCTGATACATTTCTTTGGCAACATCGTGCAGCACCTTCATTGAGTCACTTTCCTTATTTCCAATTGGAACATCTCCAAGGTCGATGATGTTATTACTCCAGTTTCCAACATATAGGCTGTAGAGGGCTTTGCGAATGCCCGTTAGGTTTTGTTTGCGCTGATGAGGCTGACCAATGGATCTTGTTTCTTGAACCCCTACAATCGCAATTCTGCTGTTTTTGAAGCTCGGAATCCCTCCTATTTTAGTATGAATTTTAATTTTATTCCCCAATGACTGTGTCTCTGAAGTCGTTCGAAGTGATAACACTTCTTCAGCTACAGGAATAAGAAAATCAATCGCCATTTGTTATTTTTTTTTCTTTTTTGCAAGCTTCTTCTTGCTCAACATCTCTTTGGCTTGGTCAAGAGTCATATTGGATGCATCTATTGTTTTGTTGAGCTCAACCTTCATTTTTCCTTTGATGAGGTTATGCCTCCCCCACCTTGCTTTTTCGATTCGAATGCCTTCATCTTCCCAAACACGAATAATTCGCTCTGCTTCTTTTTTCTTCTTTGCATCTATAAGTTCTTTGATATCTTTTTCTGAAAGATCGTCAAAATCATATTGCTTTGACACATTGATAAACCACCCATTCCACTTTATAAAGGGTCCAAATCGGCCCTTCCCTTTGGTGACACCTTGACCTTCATAGGTTGCAATTGGTGCATCGTCTTTTCGTTTTTGTTCAATGCAAGCGATGGCTTGTTCCAATGTTACTGTGAGTGGGTCTGTGCCCTTTGGCAGTGAAACAAATACATTGTTGTGAAGCACATATGGCCCATAGCGACCATTATTGGCTTGCACAGGTAATCCCTGATATTCGCCAATCGTTGCAGGCAGTTTAAACAAGTTTAAAGCTTCTTCAAAAGTAATTTTAGCTAAACTAAGTGAATCTGGAATTGAAGCAAACAATGGCTTTTCTTCATCATCAACAGTCCCCAGCTGTGCCATTGGGCCAAATTTTCCAAGGCGAACACTCAATTGACGACCAGTTTTTGGATCTGTTCCCAAAATTCGCTGCCCTGTTTCACGTGTAGCATTTTTCTTAACATCTTCTACAACTGGATGAAAATTCGAGTAAAATTGCTTCATAATTGACTCCCATTCAGAATTTCCTGTTGCAACTCGATCAAAATCCTGTTCGATGCTTGCCGTAAATCCATAATCAACTATGTCCTTGAAGTTGTTGATCAAAAAATCATTGACCAAAAAACCAATATCTGTCGGAACAAGTTTCCCTTTTTGGGAGCCTGTTTTTTCAGATTTGTTTTCGGTTGTCAGTTTATTATACTTGAGTAACAGCTGTTTGTATGTTCGCTGATCTCCTTCGTGTGTGCCTTTGGCAACATATTTACGATTGAGAACAGTTGATATGGTGGGTGCATAGGTTGATGGTCTTCCAATGCCAAGCTCCTCCAATTTTTTGACCAGCGATGCCTCTGAATAACGATATGGAGGTCGACTGAAGCGTTGTGTAGCAACGATTTGTTGTGAATGGACAAGCTCACCCTTTTTCATTGCTGGTAGCAACGATTGATCTTCATCTGATGGATCATCAACACCTTCTAAATATAATTTTAAAAATCCATCAAAAACAACCACTTCTCCACGTGCAACAAATGCATGAGAATGCTTGTCTGTAATGATTTTGGCTACTGTTCTTTCAAGTTTTGCCAAACTCATCTGCGAAGCCAAGGTGCGCTTCCAAATCAGATCGTAGAGTCGCTTTTGATCATATTCTACATTCGCTTCCATTCGAGTCAAGTCAGTTGGACGAATGGCTTCATGCGCTTCTTGAGCTCCTTTCTTTTTGGTGACATATAGATGGGTTCGTACATATTGTTTCCCAAAGTTGCTTTCAATCACTGAAGCAGCCTGTCCCAAGGCTTGTTTTGAAAGATTTACGCTGTCTGTTCGCATATATGTAATCAAACCTGCTTCATACAATCGTTGTGCATTTTGCATGGTTCTACTTACAGAAAACCCAAGCTTTCTCGACGCTTCTTGTTGCAAAGTTGAAGTCGTAAAAGGCGCTGCTGGAGACTTTGTAGCTGGCTTTTTTTCTATAGAATCGATATGAAATTGAACTTCTATATTTTGATTTAAAAAACTCAACGCCTTTTGCTCACTTGAAAAAGTTTTAGACAGTTCGGCTGAAAATGAACTGCCCTTTACTGTAGTGAAATTTGCCTGAACTTTAAATATTTCTTTAGGTACAAAATTTTCGATTTCACGCTCTCGCTCAACAACCAGACGAAGTGTTACCGATTGCACACGCCCAGCAGATAAACCACCTTGTACTTTACGCCAAAGGATTGGAGATAGCTCATACCCCACAAGTCGATCCAATACCCTTCGCGCTTGTTGCGCATCGACTAAGTTTTGATCGATTTGTCGGGGGTGTTCAATAGCATGTTGTATCGCAGTTTTTGTGATTTCATTAAAAACAATTCGTTTTGTGTTTTCTTTTTGCAACTCCAATACATTCGACAAATGCCAAGCAATCGCCTCTCCTTCTCGATCCTCATCACTTGCAAGCCATACAGTGTTTGATTTTTTCGCAAGGGTTTTTAACTCTGATACAAGTTTTTTCTTATCACTTGACACTGTGTACTTTGGCAAAAAATTTCGCTTAACATCAACTCCTAGTTCTTTGTCAGGAAGGTCTGAAATATGACCATAACTGGATACAACTTTGAAGTCAGCTCCGAGGTATTTTTCAATTGTTTTTGCTTTGGCTGGAGACTCTACAATAACTAGGTTTTTTGCCATATGTCTGAGTGAAAATGGAAACAAAAGTAGTAGAATTATTTTTGAACATGCAAAATTTTTCTCTTAAAAAGATCATTTTTTAGTAGCATTTTGCCATGATTCATTCATCAAAATAGTATAATTTTACATAGTGATTGCAAGACTTTTTCCGATTTACAACGACCTACTGAACTATAAAAAATCAGCTTTGTTTAGCGATCTGGTTTCAGGGCTCTCCATTGCAATCATCGTTATTCCACAAGGTCTTGCCTATGCAATGATTGCAGGACTTCCTCCTATATACGGGCTCTACGCTGCTCTGATTCCCCAGTTTATTCATGGCTTGATGGGTACATCTCATCACCCAGCTGTTGGACCAGTTGCACTTGACTCCCTTGTCGTTGCCATTGCCCTTGGCACTCTTTCCGTTACCAAGGTAGATGATGTTATAACTGCTGCAATTTTTTTAGCAGCAATGGTTGGAGTTTTACAAATTCTGATGGGATTGTTGCGCATGGGTGTATTGGCAAACTACCTCTCGCGACCTGTCATCAGTGGTTTCACTTCTGCTGCTGCAATCATCATTGGTTTGAGTCAGATAGAAAACCTACTCGGAATTCAAATTGAATCCGCGAATCAAATCCAAAAAATGCTTGGTTCTTTGGTACAGAGCCTCAACGAAACAAGTTTAGTTACAATGGCTGTGGGCATATCCGCCATGATTCTGATTTTGATATCTAAAAAATGCTTGCCCAAATTTCCATCCGCTTTACTTGTCACTGTCTTTGGTATTCTTCTGATTTGGAGCACACGCTGGGATTTGCAAGGAGTTGCGATCGTAGGACATATCCCCTCAGGACTTCCCATCGTGGGTCTAACAGTCGTTTCTGCAGATTCAATGAGAGAAATGTTCCCATTTGCATTGGCGCTAGCCATCATTGGCTATGTGGAAATCATTTCAATCACAAAAGAATTGGAAGAAAAAGAAGAAAAAAATACCCTTGTTCCAAACAAAGAACTCATGGCTTTGGGAACTGCCAATCTAGTGGGGTCGTTTTTTCAATCTTATGCTGTTTCTGCCAGTTTTTCTCGATCAGCAGTCAAATTTCAATATGGTGCAAAAACAGGAATGGCTGCTATTTTTAGTGCTTTTATTGTTGGCCTAACGCTGTTGTTATTTACCAAACTTTTTTACTATTTGCCCATTGCTGTATTAGCAGGAATCATCATGGTAGCTGTGATACGCTTAGTAAATATTCATTATGCAATTGTTTTATACAACACCCGTAGAGATGAGTTTTTTCTTTTACTTATCACTTGTTTTCTAACCTTGTTTGTTGGAATCACAGAGGGAATATTGGTTGGCGTACTACTTTCGTTACTGTTAATGGTCATACGCACATCAAAGCCCCACTATGCTGTTTTGGCAAGGGTTTCTGGAACCAATTATTACAAAAATGTTTCAAGGTTTGAGTCAAACATCGAAGTCGATGATGACTTGCTTATCATGAGGTTTGATGCGCAATTGTTTTTTGGTAATCGAGAATATTTTAGAGAAGTGATCACAAAAGAGGCAAATGATAAACCTCAATTGAAGGGATTTATTTTGGTCGCTAGAGGCATCACCTATATCGATAGTAGTGGTCTGAGCACCCTTCGAATGATGATCAAATGGTTTCAAGAAAAAAATATCCGATTTATGGTTGCTGGTGCCATCGGACCTGCTCGTGATGTGTTGCAACGAAGCTCTCTCACAGAACTCATTCAAGAAAAAAATATGTTTGCAAAAACAGCTGATGCAGTAGACTCTTTTAAAGGAAAAGTAACACCCTCGGAGGTACAGAAAAAAATTGCAAGGCAAACAAATGATTAAACTCGGGCGCAGGGCGTACACCTGTTTTAATGCTGTTGTTTTTTACTACCCTAGGCACTTTTGTATATAGTAAACTCAAAAAACGACTGCCTCACTAAGTAGTTGACGAAGCCCTTTTTAAATAATCACTGACAAAATGTCGGTATTTTTGTATTTTTGCTTGCATTTAATTTTAAATCACTCAATTGCACGCTAAAACTACACATACAAAAGATCCGAATCTATTTAATGGAGATGTGCTTAAGGTCCAAAGCCCAAAAGCAAATGGAAAAAAAATGTACATAGAGAATTATGGGTGTCAAATGAATTTTTCTGACAGTGAAATCGTTGCTTCTATCTTAGCAGATGCTGGGTACTCAACAACGAATGATCTCAATCATGCCGATTTGATCCTAGTCAACACCTGTTCGATTCGAGAAAAAGCAGAACAAACAGTTCGAAATCGATTGGTGCAATTCAACAGTGTCAAAAAAAGCAATCCAAACCTAAAGGTTGGGGTGTTAGGATGTATGGCTGAGCGTTTGAAATCAAAATTTTTAGAGGAAGAAAAAATTGTTGACCTCGTTGTTGGACCTGATGCATATAAAGATCTTCCGAATTTAGTTAAAGAAGTTGAAGAGGGTCGAGATGCTGTCAATGTAATCCTATCCAAAGAAGAAACATATGGTGATATTCGACCAGTTCGTTTGCAATCCAATGGCGTAACTGCCTTTGTATCCATTACACGTGGTTGTGACAATATGTGTACCTTTTGTGTGGTTCCCTTCACTCGTGGTAGAGAGCGCAGTCGTGACCCTAAAAGCATCCTAAAAGAAATCAATGATCTTGCAGAAAAGGGATACAAAGAAGTCACTTTACTGGGGCAAAATGTTGACAGTTACTTGTGGTATGGTGGTGGACCCAAAAAAGATTTTCGTAAGGCATCTGATTTGCAAAAGAAAACAGCAATCACCTTTGACAAGCTACTCGATATGGTTGCAAATGAGCAACCGAAAATGCGATTTCGATTCTCAACATCCAACCCCCAAGACATGACTTTAGATGTGTTGTATGTGATGCAAAAGCACAAAAACATTTGCAACTACATCCATTTGCCTGTCCAGTCAGGAAGCGATCGTGTATTGGAAGCAATGAATCGACAGCATACGAGATCTGAGTATATTGAACTTATTGATCACATTCGAACGATTTTGCCTGACTGTGGTATATCGCAAGATATAATTAGTGGCTTTCCTAACGAATCAGAGGAAGATCATCAAGACACACTTAGTTTGATGGACTATGTGAAATATGATTTTGGGTTTATGTTTATGTATTCCGAACGCCCAGGAACCCCTGCTGCCAAAAAACTTGTAGACAACATACCCAAAAATGTAAAAAAACGTCGTTTACAAGAAGTTGTCGGAAAACAACAGCAACACGGTTTGTATCGAACACAACTGTTTGTTGGCAAAACAGTTGAGGTTCTCATTGAAAAAAAATCCAAAAAATCAAGTGAGCATTGGAGTGGTCGAAATCAACAAAACACTGTGGTTATTTTTCCAAAAGAAAACTTTGTTGTTGGTGATTTTGTCAATGTGAAAATCGAAAGTTGTACGTCTGCAACTCTAATTGGTAAAGCTGTTTAAGTATGGACAAAATTCAATCCATAAAACAACGTTTTGAAATCATTGGAAATGACACCCAACTCAACAGGGCAATTGGTAAGGCAATTCGTGTTTCGTCTACCGATATATCTGTTTTGGTTACTGGTGAAAGTGGGGTTGGTAAAGAAAGTATTCCAAGAATTATTCATCAGCTTTCCCTTCGAAAACATGGGAAGTTTATAGCAGTCAACTGTGGTGCGATCCCTGAAGGCACCATCGACTCCGAGCTTTTTGGACACGAAAAAGGAGCCTTTACAGGAGCCACCTCATCAAGAAGTGGATATTTTGAAGAAGCCGATGGTGGAACTATTTTTCTTGATGAAGTTGGCGAACTACCACTTACCACCCAAGTCAGGTTGTTAAGGGTATTGGAAAATGGTGAGTTTTTAAAGGTTGGCTCTTCAGCAGTACAAAAAACCAATGTGCGAATTGTAGCAGCCACCAATCTCGATATGCCCAAAGCCATTCGGCAAGGTAAATTTAGAGAAGATTTATTTTATCGCTTGAGTACGGTTGAAATTGTTCTGCCTCCACTTAGAGAAAGAGATGGTGATATTCACTTACTCTTTCGCAAGTTTGCAGCAGATTTTGCGCAGAAATACAAAATGCCCACTGTGCGACTCGACGAACAAGGACAACAACTTCTAGAAAGACAACAATGGCATGGAAACATTCGTCAACTTCGAAATGTGGCTGAGCAATTGTCTGTGTTGGAACAAGATCGCGCGATAGGGATAGATACATTGAGTTTATACCTGCCTAATAATGATATGCGTTTGCCAGCTGTTGTGTCATCCTCCTCAGATAAAGGAAGTGATTTTAGCTCAGAACGTGAAATTTTATACAAGGTGTTGTTTGACATGAAATCTGATTTGAATGATTTAAAACAACTTACCTTAGAGTTGATGAACTCCTCCAACACAGACCAGGTACGCACCGAGAATGAGGGGTTGATTCAAAAGATATATGGCAATGATCAAGAACAAACGGAACGCTTATTGCCTTCTGCTAACGAACCAAAACCCTATACCCCAAAGACAGAGTACAAATTCGAGTATGCTGAAGAAATCGAGGAAGAAGAAACTTTGAGTTTGATTGAAAAAGAGCTCGAGCTGATCAAAAAAGCACTGGAGCGAAATCATGGAAAGCGAAAGGCTGCAGCCAATGAGCTTGGAATTTCAGAACGCACGTTGTATCGAAAAATAAAACAGTTTGATCTCGATTTATAATGAAAAAGATCTTTTTATTGAGTCTGTTTTTTCTTGTCTTAGGATGCAAATTTTATTCCTTCACTGGAGCCTCTATCCCTGAAAATACTGAGACTGTTCAAGTCAACCTTTTTGTAAATGATGCAGCAAATTCCATTGGCTCAACCTTTGAACCAGGGCTTGATAGAGATTTTACAAATGCCATGCAAGAGGTATTGATCAATCAAACGAATTTAGAACTGACAGGGGCAAATGGAGATTTAATATATGAGGGAGAAATCTCAGAATATCGTGTAACGCCGACAACTGCTACTGCTGAACAAACGGCTGCACAAAACAGACTCACAGTAACGATCAATGTTCGTTATATCAACACTAATAACGAAGAGGATAATTTTGAGAAAAGATTTTCTCACTTTTATGATTTCCCTGATACTGCGCAACTTCAAAGTGTGAAATCAAATGCTCATGATGAGATATTTGAGCGAATAACCCAAGATGTGTTTAACCAATCTCTCGCAAAATGGTAAACCAAGAGCAGACCATTGAACAACTCAGCAATTTGGCTAAAACCAATGCTGAAGAAGCACTCATTTCAATAAAAAAAATGATTCAGAAATATCCCTATTTCATCGCTTTGCGAGTGCTAGAGTTGGAGGTTCTCAAATCCTCAAATGCAAAGGGATATAAAAGTGCTCTTCGTTCTTGTGCGCTTCAAACAACCCAAAGAAATGTTTTGTATCAACACTTAGAGGGTTTGGCTCGAGAAATTGAAAATGTTAAGGAACAAGTGACAATGCCTAGTGAGATTAATATGCGCTCATTTTTGAAATGGCTTGAGGTAGTCGATACGAAAACCGAGGACAAAACCCCTTCAAAATTTGACTGGATTGACAAGTTTGTCAGCAGCAATCCAAAGATTAGTACAGTGAAAAAAAATGGCCCAAAAAAAGACTTATCGAAAGAGAAGCCACTGCCAAAAAATAAAATTATGACTGAAACACTTGCTCATTTGTACTGGAAACAAAAAAAGTATGATGAAGCAAAAAAAGCCTTCAAAATCCTCTCTTTGAAATATCCAGAAAAAAGTAGTTTATTTGCAACCCATATTAAAAAAATAAAATTAGAGGAGTTGAAATAACTTTATTATGAGTACATTTTCCATCTTTATCACTCTTATTATTATTGTATCATTTCTTTTGGTACTGGTCATCATGGTTCAAAATCCTAAAGGAGGTGGGCTTTCGTCATCTTTTGGTGGTGGCGGACAACAAATTGGTGGTGTACAAAACACTACAAACTTTTTGGATCGAAGTACATGGGTGTTGGCTACTTTGCTCTTGGTGCTAATCTTGTTGTCAAACTCAATGATATCACGACCAGGCACTTTAGAAGACTCTAGTTTGTTAAGTGATGAGTCAATTGACAATGCTATCTCTGAAGAGATTCCTGAAGAATTGCCAGAGGTATTGCCCGAAGACATTCCTGAACAATAAGACTGGCGAGAATACTAAAATGTCATAATGTCACAAAATGACAGATTGAATCTATCGATATTAGTTTGGCATGGTTCATGCCTTGAAAGATAAATAAATAACATTATATTATGAGTAATTTAAATATAAAACCTCTTGCTGATCGGG